>JAICZH010000018.1 GCA_025933775.1 Chitinophagaceae bacterium | reverse complement strand
GATTTGGGGCTGTCATCATTAGTTCTTTATTCAGCAACTGTTCGGGCTGTTCACTGCAAGTCCGGCACAAAAGCCAATGCACAAAACCTTCACCGTGCTCTCCGCTTCCATCCCGCAGCCCGTCAGCAATAGATTCTTTACTCATCAACAATAAAACTTTTTGCAAAGTTTTAAACTTTCCAAAAGTTATAACCACATCATTTTACATTTACTTTTGCCACATGTCAAAAAATTTTTCATATTCAACATTACATTCGTTTGCAAAAAATATTTTTTTAAAAATTGGATGTAATAAAAAAGATGCAACTATTGCTGCCAACTCTTTGCTCATTGCCGATTTGCGAGGTGTGGATAGTCACGGCGTGGCGCGGCTTTCAGGCTATGTTCGTTTATGGGAAGCCAAAAGAATTAATGCAACGCCGCATATAAAAATTATTCATGAAACTCCATCAACTGGCGTTGTTGATGGCGATGCAGGATTAGGATTAGTGGTTGCTCCATTTGCCATGCAGGTTGCTATTGATAAAGCGAAAAAAGTAGGTACAGGTTGGGTGAGTGTTCAAAACAGTAATCACTTTGGTATCGCCGGTTCACATGCTATGATGGCGTTGCAACATGATATGATTGGCATTGCCATGACCAATGCTTCTGCATTAGTAGCGCCAACTTTTTCAATGGAAAGATTGTTGGGAACCAATCCTATTGCAGTAGCAATTCCTTCTGGAAATAAACAACCTTTTGTAGCAGATTTTGCAACTACCACCGCCGCAAATGGTAAATTAGAAATGCTTCAGCGCGAAAATAAAAAAGCGCCTAACGGTTGGGTACAAACGAAAACAGGAGAACCATCAACAGACGCCAATGAATTAAAAAAAGGAGGAGCATTGTTGCCACTCGGTGGCGATAAAGAACATGGAAGCCACAAAGGTTATGCATTAGGTTCTATTGTTGATATTTTTTCTGCTGTATTGAGCGGAGCTAATTATGGGCCATGGGTTCCGCCATTCCCTGCTTATGTTCCTATGCCTCAAAATATGCCGGGCAAAGGCATTGGGCATTTTTTTGGAGCTATGTGCATTGATGCATTTCGCCCGAAGGAAGAATTTAAATTGAATATGGATCATTGGATAAAAACATTCAGTTTTTCCAAAACAATTGCGGGGAAAAATAAAGTGATTATTCCCGGCGAGCCGGAAAGAGAATTTGAAACCGAAAGAATGAAAAACGGAATTCTTTTATTAGAATCAGTTGTTGAAGATTTGAAAAATGTAGGTAAAAAATTTGGAGTAGGATTATAAGAAATTACATTCAATAAGAAAATGACGAACACTTTAATTTATCCCGGTATAAAAAATATTGAATTTATTAACGATACTATTTTATTTGTTCATTTAACCAATGACAGGCTTTTTATGGTACTCTTAGATAAATTCCCTGTGATTAAAAATCTTTCTCAGGAAGAAAAAAAATCATTTGAAATAATTGATGATAAATTTCTTTCCTTTTTGTCAATAGATGATGTATTTAGTATTGAAGATCTAATTGGCATATCATAATTCTTCCAAAAAATTTTAAGCTAAACAATAAATCAAAATCATTTTAAAAGTGATATAAAGACAATACTGCAAAAAAATTCCCGCTATATCCTACATTTGCAACCCGGTTCTATAAAAAAATTCCCGGCATATTGAAATGAAAGTAATGAAGTTTGGCGGCACCAGTGTGGGCAAACCAGAAAGAATGTTTGAGATTGCAAAGCTCATCACACAAGATGCTGAAGCAAAAGTAGTGGTGTTAAGCGCTTTGAGCGGAACCACCAATTCGCTTAGCGAAATAAGCCACAGCCTTGCAAAAGGCGACCGTACTGCTGCCAAAGATCGCATTGATGCATTAGAACAGCATTATCAAAATTTTATTCTTCATCTTGTAAAAAATGAAGAACAATATAAAAAAGCAAAATCAGTTTTATCAGAGCATTTTGAATTTTTGAATATTATTTTAAAAATATCTTTCAGCGAAGCATTAAATAAAGATATTCTGGCACAGGGAGAATTATTAAGTACCAAACTTTTCAGTATTTATCTGGAAGAAAAAAAGATTAAACACGTATGGCTTCCAGCGCTTGATTTTATGACGATTGATTCATCGGGCGAGCCGCAAGTTGGAAGTATAAAAGTAAAGCTGTCGCAAATTTTACAAAAGAATAAAAGCAATACGCTTTTTATTACACAAGGATATATTTGTCGCAATGCAAAAGGTGAAGTGGATAATTTAAAAAGAGGTGGCAGCGATTATTCTGCTTCCTTAATAGCTGGCGCAATCGGCGCATCTGTTTGTGAAATATGGACGGATATAAACGGAATGCATAACAACGATCCGCGAATTGTAAAAAAAACAAAACCGGTTAGCAGATTAAGTTTTGATGAAGCTGCAGAGCTGGCTTACTTTGGCGCAAAAATTTTGCATCCTGCAAGTATATGGCCGGCACAGTATTTTAATTTTCCGGTGAAATTATTAAATACTATGGAACCAAGCGCCGAAGGCACGCTTATTGAAAGTGATGCCGGAAGCGTAGGCGTAAAAGCAATTGCAGCGAAAGATTTTATTACCGCCATAAAAATAAAAAGCAGCCGGATGCTGCTTGCTTATGGTTTTCTGCGAAAAGTTTTTGAAGTATTTGAAAAATATCAAACCCCTATTGATATGGTAACTACTTCTGAAGTGGCTGTATCTTTAACGATTGATAATGATTCTTACTTGCGGGAAATTATTAAAGAGCTGGAAGTATTTGGAACAGTAGAAGTAGATACGGATCAAACTATTGTTTCAATTGTGGGCAATCAGATTACACAAACCAAAGATGTGATTGCAAAAATATTTACATCACTCACGGGCACGCCTGTACGAATGGTAAGTTACGGCGGCAGCCAGCATAATATTTCCATTCTTATTTCGCGTGAGCATAAAGAAAAAACATTGCAGGCTTTAAATAAAGGTTTGTTTGGAATGTAATATAATCGTCTTTAATATTTTCGTTTACGCTTTACCGTTAGTATTACAGGTAAAAAACAATTTAATATAAAATGAATTCACAATTCAAAAACTTATTCCCATCTTTTTATAAACAAAACTCATAAGCCACATAGGCCCGATCAATAAAAATTGAAGATCTTTAAAAAAGGAAGGTTTCTTACCTTCCACTTTATGGCCATAAAATTGCCCGATCCACGCAATTACAAAAATGATAATGCAAACAAGCCACAACGGAATGGGTAAAAATGTTTCAATAAAATAACAAATTACAAGACAGGCAACGCCAAATAAAAGCATTCCTATTCCTATTTTTATTGAAAGAGATAAATAATAAGCTGTTGTAAGCAATAACACAATGATGGCGATATTCGATTGAAGCGCGGCGATAAAAAAAGCTAATTTAATGCAATAAAGTAATCCTGTTATTGAAAAGAAAATTGCCGGCACGCAAATCCAATGAATTGTTTTATTGGTTTCATTGGTATGGCTTTCGCCATATTCATTCAGCCATTGCTGAAGCGTTTTCATTGTAAAATTGTTTGCACTAATTTATAAAAAATAAATAAGCCTTACTCATATTTATTCAATACATACAATAAAGATGATAAAAAATTTCCGGAATCAGAAGAAGTCAAAAATCCTCTAAAAAAAAGTTATATGATGAGCATAGCATCGCCATAACTAAAGAAACGATATTTATCTTTTATCGCTTTTTTATAAGCATCCATAATAAGATCATAACCAGCAAAAGCACAAGTCATAATAAGCAAACTTGTTTTAGGCAAATGAAAATTGGTAACTAATGAATCGGCTATATTAAAATTATAAGGCGGATGAATAAAATGATTTGTCCATCCTTCAGATGGTTTCAATAATTTTTGTGCGGTAAAAGAAGTTTCCATCGCACGCATAGTAGTAGTTCCTATGGAACAAATTCTTTTATTGGTTTCTTTCGCTTTATTTACAATCCGGCAGGCTTCTTCATCAATGCGATAATATTCTGCATCCATTTTATGTTTGCTAAGGTCTTCCACTTCTATGGGGCGAAAAGTTCCCAGCCCGGTATGCAATGTAATTTCTGCAAAACGAATTCCTTTTATCTCAAGCCTTTTAATTAATTCAGGGCTAAAGTGAAGGCCTGCAGTGGGTGCTGCTACTGCACCTTCGTGCTTTGCATACACGGTTTGGTACCTTTCTTTATCTTCTTCATCGGGCTTGCGTTTTATATATTTTGGCAGAGGTGTTTCGCCCATGAAATACAACATTTTTCTAAACTCATCTTCAGGCCCATCCCACAAAAAACGTATAGTTCTTCCCCGGCTCGTGGTATTGTCAATCACTTCTGCTACGAGCTCATCTGTTTCACCAAAATACAATTTATTGCCTACGCGTATTTTCCTCGCAGGGTCCACAATTACGTCCCACAGCCGGTTTTGGCGATGCAATTCTCTTAAAAGAAACACTTCAATCTTTGCGCCTGTTTTTTCTTTACGGCCATACATGCGGGCAGGAAATACTTTGGTATTGTTTACTACAAAAACATCTTTATCATCAAAATAATCGAGAATGTCTTTAAAATGTTTGTTTTCAATTTTTCCGGTTTTTCTTTCAATCACCATCATCCGGCTGTCTTCTCTTCTTTTTGAAGGATTTTGTGCAATTAGATTAAGAGGGAGGTCAAATTTAAATTGACTAAGTTTCATGTGCAATTATAATTTTAAAGTTAATTGACACATGCCATTACTGTTGTTACAGAGATATGTGCCGCGAGGGATCGGGGCCACTTATCATGTTACGGCATGATTTTTAAAGTGCGCAAAGGTAATGCTTTTAATTTATATCAGCCTTAAAATTTTTTATGCAGAAAACTTTAGCTGGGGCCTTGATTCAATTAATTTTTGTGTATATAGTTTTTTTGGGTGAAAATAAATTTCATCTGCATCGCCTGTTTCTTCTATTTTACCTTTATTCATCACCATAATGCGATTGCTTATATAATGCACCACCCCAAGATCGTGCGAAATAAATATGCAGGTAAAACCCAATTCATTTTTGAGATCGGTTAATAAGTTAAGCACCTGCGCCTGCACGCTTACATCAAGCGCAGAAACGCTTTCATCGCAAATGATAAATTCAGGATTTAATCCGAGCGCCCGCGCAATGCAAATGCGCTGACGCTGGCCTCCGCTAAATTCATGCGGATAACGATTAAAATATTCTGGCTTTAAATCTACTTTTTCAAGTATATCAATAATTTTTTCTTTGCGTTGTTTTTCGGTGGGAAGTATTTCATGAATTTTCATGGGTTCATTAATCGCCTGCCCGATGGTAATGCGCGGATTTAATGAGCCGTAAGGATCCTGAAAAATTATTTGAATATCCTTTCGCATTTTTCTTAATTCATCTGAAGGTATGTGCGCAATATTTTTTTTATTTAAAAAAATATTTCCTGATGTGGGGTCTATCAATCGTATCAAAGCCCGTCCCAGCGTGGTTTTTCCGCAACCGCTTTCGCCAACCAGTCCTAATACTTCTCCTTTTTTTACAGAAAAACTTACATCATCCACCGCTTTAAATTCTTGTAAAGTTTTTCCTGTAAAACTTTTTTTAATTGGGAAATAAACTTTAAGATTTTCCACTTTCAATAATTCGATATTTTGTTCAACATCTGTTTTATTAACTTTTTTTTGTTCGTGCACATCAATTGATTCATTTAAAAAATCACTTACTACCGGAAGTCTTTTTCCTTTTAAAGCAGGCGAGGGCCGGCAACTGATGAGCGCTTTTGTATAAGGATGTTTTGGGTTTAAAAAAATTTCTTTTGTAGTATTGGTTTCTACAATTTCTCCTTGATACATCACCACTACTTTATCTGCAATTTCGGCTACCAGCCCCAGATCGTGCGTAATAAAAATTACACCCATTTCACTTTTTTGCTGCAATTCTTTTATAAGTTCTAAAATCGTTTTTTGAACCGTTACATCAAGCGCTGTTGTTGGCTCATCGGCAATTAGCACAGAAGGATTACAACTCATTGCCATTGCAATCATCACTCTTTGTTTCTGTCCTCCACTCAATTGATGAGGATACCGGTGAAGCATACCCGAAACACCTGGCAGCTTCACCTGGGAGAAAAGCTGCAATGTTTTTTCTTCTGCTTCTTTCGCATTCATTTTTTCATGAAGCATAATTGCTTCCATTATTTGATGGCCGCAGGTTTGCACGGGATTAAGCGATGTCATTGGTTCCTGAAAGATCATGGAAATTTTATTTCCTCTTATTTTGCGCAAATATTTTTTATTAAGTGTAAGAAGGTTTACAGGTTCTTCATTATTTTCAGAGAAAAAAATTTCACCACTTTTATATTGAGCAGGCGGAGCAGGAAGTAGCTGTAATATTGATAAAGAAGTAACCGTTTTGCCGGAACCCGATTCGCCAACAAGGGCAATCGTCTCGCCTTTGTTTACTGTAAAAGAAATATTTTTTACGGCAGAAAAAATTCCTGAATCAGTTACAAAATCAATACTTAAATTTTTTATTTGAAGAACCGGATGAGTCATTGCTATTTTTAATAATAAATCAGAGGCGATAAATTTAAATGAAAGTTTTTTGAATTTGGGAAAAGAAAATGTCACTCTGAAAATTACCCTTCAGAAAATTTGATTTAAAAAAAATTCTTAAAACATAAAGCAGCATAATTATATTATTAACTGTCCTCCATTTTATATAATTAAAGATAAAATTTTCATTAATTAACAGTTTTATTGTTCTGGAAGAAACAAAACATACATTTAATTCATAAACTATAATCACACATGAGAAAAATTCTAATGTTATTTGTATTGCTAATGCTTAGTGGAGCATTTGCATTTGCTCAAACGCACACGGTTACAGGCACAGTAAAGGATGATGCTGGAACGTCCGTTCCTTTTGCCACGGTTACTGAAACGGGCACACGGAATGCTACAACAGCAGATGCCAATGGCAATTTCACCATTAAAATGAAAGGCAGCGGCACCTTAACTTTTACCGCTACAGGATTTAACCCTTTATCACAATCGCCGGAAGGTAACACGCTCTCAGTTTCATTAAAAAGAAATCCTTCAGAGTTGACAACCGTTGTTATTACTACAGCTTATGGTCAAACCAGGCAGGCAAAACAACTCGGATATGCAACTGCTAAAATTGGAACAAAAGATTTAACCCAGGCCAAAGTAACTGATATTTCCACAGGCCTTGAAGGAAAAGTTTCCGGGTTGCAGGTAAATCTCACTGATAATGGTGTAAATCCTATAACCCGAATAGTGCTTCGTGGTAATAGATCATTAACAGGAAATAATCAGGCTTTGTTAGTCTTAGATGGCGTTCCTATTGATGATGCTTCGTACATAAATAAAATTAATCCTGAAGATGTAGATAATGTAACTGTCTTAAAGGGCGCTGTTGCAGCAGCTATTTATGGCTCTAAAGCATCCAATGGCGTATTAATTATTACAACCAAGCACGGAACAAAAGGAAAACCTTCTATTGTGGTTAGCAATACTGCTTCAATACAAGAAGTATCTTATTTGCCAAAGCTTCAGCAAAGGTTTGGAGGATATGGAGGGGAAGGGGGTTCTTATATTAATCCAGACGGAACTATTAATCCTGTTCCTTATGAAAATGAGAGTTATGGGCCTCCATACGATGGCAGAAAAATTTTATTAGCTCTTTCTCCTGTATTTGGCGCAGATGGAACTACTGTTGAATCTTACGATTCTTTATTTACTACTTATTCTGCAAAGCCCAATGAAATTAAAAACTTTTTTAATAAAGGGCTTACCAACCAATTTGATGTAAATTTTTCTTCCGGTGATGATCATGGAACTTTTTACATGGGCTTTCAGGATGTAAATGTTGCGGGAGTAGTGCCCAAAGATAAATCAAGAAGAGACAATGTACGTGTGGGTGGAACCAGGGAATACGGCCGTTTCAAAGCAGATTATACTGTTTCTTATAATCAGGCTAATACTGATGTTGCAGGCTTGAGTTATAACCAAACAACCGGGGGGGTATTCTCTGGTCGTCAGTTGTATTTTGAGTTATTAAATACTCCTTCTTATATTCCTTTAAATGATTTTAGCGATCCTACCAGTAAATATGGAAATCCTAACAGTTATTTTAATGCCTATGCAACAAATCCATACTGGACCATTGATAATTCAAGAAGGAAAAGGACCAACTATGATATATTAGGCAATCTTAATTTATCTTATAAACTTACAGATTGGTTCTCAATTTCTGATAGATTTGGTATTACACAAACAACTGCCCAGTTTAATTATACCCGGGCAGGAATTACATTTGCACCATGGGCTATTGCTGATCCTCAGAGCGCCGGTAATGTTCCAAGTTCGCAAAAATTTCTTGCTCCCTCTACTTTTAATGAAACGTTTATGGAGCAGAGACTTAATAACGATTTGATTGGCACATTTAAAAAAGATTTTAATAATTTTTCTTTAAATGCTTATGTTGGTTATAATGTTTCACAACGATACCAAAATACTATCTTTCTTCAAGGCGATAACCTTCAGTTTCCGAACGATTATAATATAAGCAGTGTTCTTGGAATTCCTACATACCAGCAGGGAGCTTATAAACAACGGGAGTACTCAATATTTGAAGATGCCATTCTCGGCTTTAAGCAGTTTTTATTTTTACACCTTTCTAACAGAGATGAATGGAATTCAATATTAGACCCCAGCCAAAGACATTTTGAATATCCCGGCGCTGATCTATCATTCATTTTTACAAATGCAATACCTGGTTTGAAAGACAATAAATTTTTATCCTACGGTAAAATACGCGGTGGTATTTCCAGAGTTGCTAATATAAATTTAGGTGGTAATCCTTATGGCGCTTATTCATTAATAAATCCATTTGTTCCTGCAACCGGATTTCCATTTGGTTCTTTGGGAGGATATAGCCAATCTAATACATATTTAAATCCTTTAATAAAACCAGAAATAACAGATGAATACGAGATTGGTGGTGAATTGGGATTTCTGGATAACCGGATCAATTTATCAGGAGATTATTATCAAAGTAAAACCAAAGATGAGGCTTTAATTGCAAGCATATCATCTGCTACTGGTTTTACTCAAAAAGTAGTAAACGCCGGATTAGTTACCAATCAGGGCATTGAACTTGATCTTAAATTAATTGCAATAAAAACTAAAAATGTTTTATGGAATATTGATGTTAATTACAGTCATTATAAAAATGTAGTAAACGAACTGCTTACCGGAGTAAATGAATTAAACTTAAGCGGATTCAGTAATGGGATTGGCGGTGGAATCTATGCTATAAAAGGCCTTCCTTATCCTGTAATTAAAGCCAATGACTGGGTAAGAGATTCTGCCACCGGAAAAGTGATAGTTGATCCGGTTACTGGTATGCCTTCTGTAGATCCTGTTGCAAAAGTTTTTGGACAAACGAATCCAACTGATATCTTGGGGATTACTACTTCTGTAACTTACAAGGGCTTTACGCTGGCTGCTGTTGCTGATTATCGTGGAGGAAATTATATTATGAATGAATTGGCAACTAACTTAACCTTTGAAGGAGTTTCTGAATTTTCAGCTCAAAACGGTCGCCAACGTTTTATATTCCCTAATTCGGTTGTATTGCAAAATGGAAAATATGTTGATAATACTACTGTTGCCGTTTCCAACGGTGGTAATATTGGGGGTGCCGGTTTTTGGCCTGCTGATGTTTATGGCACTAATTTAGGATCGCCCTTTGTTGTAAGCGCTGCCTTCTGGAAACTCAGAGAAGCCTCTCTTACTTACGATTTTCCTACTACACTTCTTAGCGGAACTAAGTTTATAAAACACCTTTCTGTAGGGATAGTAGGTAGAAATTTATTGATGCTGAGACCCAAAAGCAATCAATATACTGATCCCGAATTTAGCAGTTCAGGAAGCGGTAATGCAGTAGGAAGAACTAATGAAAATCAACTTCCTCCTACAAGAATATTCGGAGCTAATGTTACCGTTACATTTTAATTAAAAAAATTAAATTCTAAAATTAAATTATGAAAAAAACTTCCATACTTTTTATACCCCTCTTGCTTCTTTTCGGGTGTAAAAAATCATTTTTAGACATAAATCAAAATCCCAATCAACCAACTACTGTTACTCCAAACGTGGTTTTATCAGCAGCACTTGCCGGCAGCGCTGAAAATGTGGGAACAGATTTTTTAAAAGTAAATAATCTCATGGGCTATTGGTCCAGAAGCGGAAACTATGTTCCGGATGCACAAACAGAATCTTACAACATTCCCAATGATTATACCGATGCCGACTGGGCAGATTTATATAATACATTAAACCGTTATGATTATATCGAAAAACAGGGACAGATGAATAATCTTCCATTTTACATTGGCGTGGCAAAGACAATGAAGGCATTTCATTTTTCTACATTGGTAGATGTTTATGGCGATGTTCCTTATACAGATGCTTTTAATGTAAAAACAAGTGTTCAACCCAAGTATGATAAAGGGCAGGATATTTATAATGATTTAATAAAACAATTGGACAGTGCTGTTTCTTATTTTGATAAAGCAAAAGCTGCCTATACTGCGTCCGGCGAGCCCAGTTCTGTTTTAACCACCGATGATCAATACGATATTATGTTTGGAAGAGGAAAAGGCGGTTCCAGTGCATCTGCTGCAAGTACCAGAATGGATAAATGGGTTGCTTTTGCCAATACCTTAAAATTAAAATTGTTGCTTCATGAATATAAAGTAATAGACCCGGGATTCAGAACTGCAGAAATAGATTCAATAACGGCTAATGGAAGAGGTTTTATTGGGGCAAATCAATCCGCTTCTATAAACCCGGGCTATCAGTTATCTACTGATAAATTAAATCCTTTTGTAGGTAATTTTCAAACGGCTACGGGTGGCCCATCTAATAATGCAGCATATTTCAGAGCAAATAATTATGCGATAAATTTCTACATAAATACAGGCGATGAAAGACAGGTTTCTTTTTATACCGTTCTTTCCGGAGTAACTGTTGGCGGTAATTTTGAAGGTGATCCTCAATCGGTTCCCAATTCAAATACGTCTGCAATAGGAGGAACGTATGGTGGTACTGTAAAATCTCCCAGTCAGGATCAATTGATTATTTCTGATTTTGAAAGTCTCTTTATTCAGGCAGAGGCAACAGAAAGGGGTTGGTTGCCGGGAGGAGAGGCTGCTGCAAGATCGCTGGATTCAATGGCAGTTACTCAAAATTTTATTTATTTAGATCCTGATGATGATGCTTCTGCTGATGCCAGTGATGCGGCGGCTTACTTAAATGGAGACGGGCTTTTAAGTGCACCAACCGATCTGCAATATGTGCTGTGGGATGATCAGCCAAATAAAATTAAATTTATCATCACTCAAAAATGGGCGGCTTTAAACGGAATTGATTGGGTAGAAGCATGGACTGATTACAGGCGTACGGGCTTCCCTACTTCTGATGTTTTGGATATATCGCATGCGCCAAGCCATGTACAGAATAAAATCCCTGTAAGGTTTTTATATCCTCAATCAGAATTAAATACTAATGCGGCAAATGTTCCGCAATTATCTACCGCAGACCTTTTTAATAATCCGCCTTTTTGGGCTAAATAAATTTTTACCTAATTAATTCATTGAAAAAATAAATATGATGAAACTAAATAAATTTTTAACGAGAATAAAACCCATTAACATAGCGCTTATAGCGATAGGTGTTTTAGCTTTTAGTTCTTGCCTTAAAGATAAAGCCCCGGGTAATGAAAATTATTCTCACAGCCCCGCTTTAGTCGGGTTTCAATATACAGGTAACAGCGCCGCTCCGATAGTAGCAGCCATTCCCGGAACTCCACAGGATACAATTGGCGTAGAAGTTACTTTATCTGTGGCAAGCATTACGCTTAAAACCCCTGTAACACTTAAGGTAGTTCCTTACAAAGCAGGATTAGATAGCTTTAATACGGCTAACAGTACTTCTTATAACCAAATGGATCCTTCTTTATACACCCTTCAAAATGGCGGAGATATTACTATAAACCCGGGGCAACAAATAGTAAACATGAGAATTAATTTCGCCGGTGATAAAGTTGATTTTAATCAGCAAAATGGTATTGGGCTTCAAATTACCGATGCCAATGGAGCCACAATAGCTACCAACTTAAATACCGCTATTGTATTGGTTTCTTTAAAAAGCCCGTATGAAGCCAGTTATCACGCCTCGGGAGTCAGAATACATCCAACCTTAGGCCCATTTACTTTTGACTACGATGTTTATATGAGCACAGTTGATAAAAATACAATTACGGGTAGTGCGGAAGCGGATTTACAAACTGATTTAACGATTCACATCAATGCTGATAATACGGTTACTTTATCCAGTGTGAGTTTTCCTACATTTCTTCAGGCAGGTAAAGAAAATAAATATGATCCAGCTACTCAAACATTCACTTTAAATTATTATTATAATAGCAGCGCACCGAGATTAATAACAGAAACACTCGTAAGAAATTAGTAACTAACTGCTCAATCATACAAAAGAGGCTGTCTCAAAAAAATTGGGATAGCCTTTTATTTTTGAATACCGGAATAATTTTTGATTCAATAATTTTTATTAATAAAAAAAAATAATTATGGATAAAACAGAAAAGCTACACCTGATGGAAAAAATACTCCGCGAGTTGGATGATGTAGTAAACAGCCAAACTTCTTTATTAAAAAAAGTTGCGCAATTAGAAGCCGAAAATATTAATCTTGGCAACAGTTTGCTCGATAAACAATTGCCCGAAATTCATTCAAAAGCTGATGACGCTTTGAACGCAGCATCGGAGCTTCATGAAAAATTTACTGAAGTAAAAGATAAATTTATTAAAGACAATAAGCTAGATGAAGTGTTGCCTGCTCAATAATTTTCATTTACTTCTTCGCGAAAAAACAATAAAATCAATTCCCGGAATTTTGTCAATTCCATTTTGCCGCATCATTGTTACCAATTGCCCACGATGATACGTTTGGTGATTAAATAAATGCATCAGCATTTCATAAACCGGTTGTTTAAAATATTCTTTTTTTGAATTGTAATATGCAAATACATGAGTAAGATTATTTTCATTTGCATTCATTACCCAATCTTGCCATTGCCTGGAAAGCGATAATAACTTTTGTGAAAGCTCTTCAAAATTTCCTTTAAAGTTTATGCCTGGCCATTCTACATGCTCCTGCAGTTTCAATAGTTGCCACCAAATACTTTCTACATCCATTAAATGAACAACTGTTTTATAAATATTGCCAAAGCTGCTATACATTTCTTTATAAATAATTTCTTCGGGCAATGAAGAAATTTTTTCCGTAATTATTTTATTAGCCCAAAAATTGTATGCAGCATATTGTTGCAAAAGTTGCTTCATGTTTTTATTACTTTTGCCAAACTTAAATATTCATTTACTCATTTCGGCGTATTAATTATTCACATGTCTTCACAAAAAAAAATTCTTACCGGTTTTGGTTCCACAGCCATTCACAGCGGCCACCAGCCCGATAGTAATAATGCACATCTTACTCCAATATATGCGAGCAGTACTTATGTTTTCGATAGCGCCGAACAAGGCATGCGCAGGTTTAGTAAAGAAGAAAAAGGATACATCTACAGCCGCTGGGGCAACCCCACAATGACGGAAGCTGAAGAAAAAATTTCAGCTTTGGAAAGTTTTGGCATTATAAAAAATAATGAACCGCTGCAATTAAAATCAATTCTTCATTCCAGCGGAATGGCTGCAATAAGTGCATTGCTGCTGGGTAAATTAAAAACAGGCGATAAAATTTTATCCCATTTTTCTTTGTACGGAGGCACGCAGGAATTAATGGATAAAGTATTACCGCAGCTTGGCATAGAAGCAATAATTGTTGACCTGAGAGATTTAAATAAAGCCGAAGAAACATTGAAGAATGATGATAAAATAAAAATGCTTTACCTCGAAACGCCCGCCAATCCCACTATTCAGTGTGTAGATATAAATGAACTAACGGTGATGGCTAAACGAAAAAATATAATTGTAGCTGTGGATAATACTTTTGCTACTCCATATTTGCAACAACCATTTAAGTATGATGTGGATTTTGTTTTTCATTCCACTACAAAATTTTTAAACGGGCACGGAACCGCTATTGGCGGAGTGCTTGTGGGCAAAGACCTCGAATTTATGAATGAGCGTATGGAAAAAGTGCATCGCTTGCTCGGCGGCAACAGCAATCCTTTCGATGCCTTTTTATTAAGCCAGGGAATAAAAACGCTTGAATTGAGAATGGAACGTCATTGTAAAAATGCAATGGAAGTGGCAAAATTTTTACAACAAAATAAAGCAGTTTCAAAAGTAAATTATCTAGGGCTTGCATCACATCCTGATCATTCAACTGCTGAAAAACAAATGTTGCATCCGGGCGCTATGCTGAGTTTTGAATTAAAAGATGGACTGGAAGCAGGAAAAAAATTTATAAACAAATTGCAAATGTGCGTACGTGCAGTTTCGCTCGGTACATGCGATACACTTTTATCGCATCCTGCATCCATGACTCATTTTGGCGTTCCAAAAGAAAAACGTGAACAATATGGAATTACAGACGGGCTTATAAGAATGAGCGTTGGCATAGAAAATATTGATGATATTTTGAATGACCTGGAAAGAAGCCTCCCCAACCCCTCCGAAGAAGGGGCTTAAGAACTCAATCTTTATACAAATGAATAATGTTTAAAATAATTGAAAGATACACTGATGAATAAAGAAAAGAACTCAAAAATATTAGAAACCGGTTCCTCCCCTTCGGGGAGGTTAGGTGGGGCTGCAGTTATTCGCAAAGCAGAAAAAAAAGATTGTGAACGATTAATGGAATTGATTCATCAATTGGCAGTTTACGAAAAAGCGCCGGATGAAGTTACTACGACATTAGAACATTTTGTTGAAAGTGGATTTGGACAAAACCCGGTGTGGTACGCATTTGTAGCAGAAGTTAATAATCAAGTAGAAGGTTTCGCTTTATATTATATTCGTTATTCAACATGGAAAGGACAACGCATGTATCTTGAAGATATTTTAGTAAATGAAAAACTACGAGGCAATGGAATCGGCAAATTATTATTTGATAAATTAATTGGAGAAGCTAAAGAAAAAAAGTTTAATGGAATAGTATGGCAGGTGCTCGATTGGAATGAACCTGCAATTAATTTTTATAAAAAATATAAAGGAGTAAATTTTGATAATGAATGGATAAATTGCTCTTTGGGAATAAAAAATAAATAAATTAAAAATTACAAGTCTCGTCCCTCTCCCGTGGGGAGAGGGGTTGGGGTGAGGCCAAACAGCAATCCATGTCAAAAAAAATTACAATGGGCAGCAATGGTAAGTTGCACGTTCCTGATAATCCAACGATCCCTTTTATTGAGGGAGATGGAATTGGCCCGGATATCTGGAAGGCAAGCGTACGCGTTTTTGATGCGGCTGTAAAAAAAGCATACAACAATAAAAGAAAAATTGAATGGATGGAAGTGCTTGCCGGCGAAAAAGCGTTTAACCGTGACCGTGAGTATATGCCGCAGGCTACAATGGATGCTTTTAAAAAATATCTTATTGCCATTAAAGGCCCGCTTACAACTCCTGTGGGCGGTGGCATTCGCAGCCTTAATGTGGCCCTTCGGCAAGAATTAGATTTGTATGTAAACCTGCGCCCGGTGCGGTATTTCGAAGGTGTGCCTTCTCCCATGTGGCAGCCAGAAAAAGTAAACATGACTATCTTCAGAGAAAACACTGAAGATATTTATGCAGGAATAGAATTTATGACCGGAACACCCGAAGCAAAAAAATTATTGCATTTTTTGCAAAATGAAATGGATGTAAAAAACATTCGTTTTCCTGAAACAAGTTCTTTTGGAATAAAGCCTGTAAGTAAAGAAGGTTCTGAAAGATTAATTCGCGCTGCGATACGATATGCTATCGCTAATAAATTGCCTTCAGTAACATTTGTTCACAAAGGAAACATTATGAAATTTACCGAAGGCGCTTTTAAAAACTGGGGATATGAATTAGCAGAAAAAGAATTTGCAGGAAATGTATTTACATGGAATCAATGGGAAAAATCAAAAAAAGAAAATGGCGAAGCAGTTGCCAATGAAGAAATGCGCATTGCATCCATCGGCGGAAAAATTATTATTAAAGACGCTATTGCCGATAATTTTTTGCAACAAGCGTTATTGGCTCCGCAAAATTATTCAGTGATTGCAACATTAAATCTCAATGGCGATTATATAAGCGATGCACTGGCAGCGCAGGTTGGCGGAATAGGAATAGTACCTGGAGCTAATATTAATTTCATCACAGGCCATGCAGTGTTTGAAGCCACACACGGCACTGCGCCAAGGTTTGCCAATACCAATACCATGAATCCTTCTTCATTAATATTGAGCGGCGTAATGTTGTTCGATTATATAGGGTGGCGCGATGTTGCAGAATTAATTACCAATGCAATTGCCAAAACCATAAGAAATAAAACCGTTACAATAGATTTTTATAATCTTATGAAAGAAGCGACCCTTGTAAAAACAAGCGAGTTTGCTGATGAAGTGATTAAGAATCTGTAAGAAATTGATGTGTATAAAATTTATTATTTTTGTGTATAAAAATTTTAGTATGAGAACAAATATTGAAATAGATGATGATCTGATGAGCGATGCGCTTAAATATTCAAAACTAAAAACAAAAAAAGAAGTAATTAATCAGGCACTTAGTGAATATGTTAAGTATCAGAAACGGCTTAGTTTAGCATCGCTGCAAGGCAAGGTGAAATGGGTTGGTAATTTAGATAAAATGAGAAGGAATGCCTAAGCTTGTTGTTGATAGTTCTGTTTGGATTGATTTTTTTAATAAAAAAATTTTGCCTCAAACAGCACATCTTAAAAGCTTACTTATTGAAAGATCCACAACTTCGCCGGTTATTATATTCCCGGTTATTATGCAGGAAGTTTTACAAGGAATAGACAATGATTTCTTATTTAAGAAGGTTGAAGAAGACCTTAAAGGATTGGATTTTCTTTTTTACGAAGCATATGAGTTTGCAATTAAATCTGCAAGCTTATACAGATATTTACGAAGAAAGGGAATAACTATTCGTAAAGCCAATGATTGTCTTATTGCTGCACTCTGCATTGATTATAATTTTTCTTTATTTCACAACGATAAAGATTTTAATAATATTGCAAAACATACTTCACTAAAAATTTATAAACATTAATGACAAAAATTAAAGTAGCCAATCCTGTTGTAGAAATTGACGGAGATGAAATGACAAGAGTTATCTGGAAATATATTAAAGACAAATTAATACTGGCCTATCTCGATCTCAATATAAAATATTTTGATCTTGGAATACAACATCGCGATGCAACCAACGACCAGGTAACCATTGATGCAGCCAATGCAATAAAAGAATGCGGCGTAGGAATTAAATGTGCCACCATTACTCCCGATGAATTAAGAGTAAAAGAATTTAATCTAAAACAAATGTGGAAAAGCCCCAATGGAACCATACGGAATATCCTTGATGGCACTGTGTTTCGTGAGCCAATCGTTATTCAAAATATACCTCGACTGGTTCCGAATTGGACGGCGCCGATAATAATTGGTCGTCATGCATTCGGCGATCAGTATCGCGCAACCGACACTGTTATAAAAGGAAAAGGAAAGCTTACCATGAATTTTATTCCCGATGATGGAAGTGAGCCGCAAATTTTTGAAATATATGATTTCAAGGGAAGCGGCGTTGCACTTTGCATGTACAATACCGATGAAAGCATCAGTGGTTTTGCAAGAAGTTGTTTTAATATGGCGCTTAATAAAAAATGGCCATTGTATCTTTCTACAAAAAATACAATTCTTAAAAAATATGATGGAAGATTTAAAGATATCTTTCAAAATATTTTTGATACAGAATTTAAAAAACAATTTGAAGAAGCAGGAATTACTTATGAACATCGCCTCATTGATGACATGGTGGCAAGCGCTTTAAAATGGCATGGAAATTTTGTGTGGGCATGTAAAAATTATGATGGCGATGTGCAAAGCGATACCCTTGCACAAGGCTTTGGTTCGTTGGGTTTAATGACTTCGGTTTTAATAACGCCCGATGGAAAAACTTTGGAAGCTGAAGCAGCGCACGGAACCGTTACCCGCCATTTCAGAGAACACGAAAGAGGAAATTCCACCTCAACAAATCCCATTGCGTCAATTTTTGCATGGACTCGCGGACTTGCATTTCGCGGCAAGCTCGATAATAATGAAGGATTAATTAATTTCTGCAATGCACTCGAAAAGGTTTGCATCGAAACAGTAGAAAGCGGTAAAATGACAAAGGACCTGGCCGTGTGTATCAGTGGCAATAAGGTTTCGCACGGAACAGATTATTTATATACGGAAGAATTTTTAGAAGCCATCAGGAGCAACCTGGAAAATAAGTTGAAATAATTTTTAGCTCAGCATACAATTATTTATAATTTTTCGGAATAAATTTTGCTGCAAATACGCAAACTTAAGCATTGCTTTTTTATAAAGGGATCAAGGATTTTGATTGGCGTTTATTATTTAGAAACATAAATTTTTAATTCAATTCAATTAAAAAGTTTACCGGAGATTGGTTGATTTAAACGCTTATGAGTAAGTATTAAAAAATTAATTAGCGGCTTAACTTCTATTCTTACTATGAATTTAATTTTAATTGGTAGGGTGCAATCTTTTATTTAAAAGAACGTTTATATTTAAAACAAATAAAAAACATAATCACTTTTATTTTTTACCGGGAGTTTAGAAATAATTACTATGTCCAAAATTCTTGTTGTTGATGACGATACGGATATCCTGTCTGTAATGGAAGCGCTTTTAACCATAAAAGGTTTTAAAGTAGAAGTAACCGCAAAGGGTGAAAATACATTTCCAAAAGTAGAAACCTTTAAGCCCGATCTTATTTTATTAGACGTTCTTATTTCTGGCCACGACGGAAGAACCATTTGCAGAAAATTAAAATCGGATAAAGAAACGATGCACATTCCTGTAATAATGTTTTCGGCGCATCCCGGCGCTGCGGCTACCATTGCCGAGTATGGCGCTGATGATTTTATAGCCAAACCTTTTGATGTAACCAACCTCCTTCAAAAAGTAAGATACCAACTGGGATTAAGCAATAATTAATACCCGTTATTTTTGATACAAATATTTGAACTGCTTCAATCTTTTTAAAATTCAGTTGCCTCTTCCATTTATTTCATTGTATTATTTTTTCTTGTAACAACAAATAAAAATCGTAATCATTTATTGCCGATTGATTTCTTATCTTCAATTTATATTTTTAAAAAATAAAATAAATTATGAAAATTGCATTTCATGGCGCAGCCCGCACGGTTACAGGTTCCAAGCATTTGCTTACTTTAAAAAACGGAAAAAAATATTTGCTCGATTGCGGTATGTACCAGGGAATGGGAAAAGAAACAGATGCACTGAATCGTGATTTTGGTTTTATTCCTTCAGAAATAAATTATTTAATTCTTTCTCACGCACATGTAGATCATTGCGGCCTGATACCCAAACTGGTGAAAGAGGGTTTTACCGGAAAAATTTTTTCTACCGATGCAACAAAAGATTTATCTGCCATTCTTATGGCCGATAGCGCCGGCATACAAGAGAATGATATAAAGTTTGAAAATAAAATTCATGCTGCACAGGGAAAGCCTTACCTGCTTCCATTATATACAATGGAAGATGCAGAAAAAGCGGTTAATTATTTTGAAATAGTTCCATACGGCCAATGGCACGTGATAGACGAAAATGTTCAATTCATGTATCTCGATGCCGGGCACATTATCGGAAGCACAACGGTTCATTTAAAAATAAATGAAAACGGAAAAGAAACCCGTCTTACTTTTTCGGGCGATGTAGGAAGATACCGCGATGTGATATTAAAATCGCCGCAGGATTTTCCGCAAGCTGATTATATTATTATGGAATCAACTTATGGTAATAAGCTGCACGATGAAGTTACCGGCACCGGCGAAGCATTATTGCAATGGATAACAAAAACCTGTTTGCAAAAAAAAGGTAAATTAATTATTCCGGCATTTAGCGTGGGGCGCACGCAGGAAATTTTATTTGAGCTCAATCAACTTGAAAATGAAAACCGATTGCCGCCGGTAAAATATTTTGTAGATAGCCCGTTAAGCCTCGAAGCCACTAATGTTATAAAAAGTTATCCGCAATATTTTAATAATCGTATTCAAAAAATATTGCAAAGCGATAAAGACCCATTTAATTTTCAGGGATTACATTTTATAAAAAGCGTGCAGGAAAGCAAATCACTTAATTATTTAAACGAGCCTTGTGTAATTATTTCTGCAAGCGGCATGGCAGATGCAGGCAGAGTAAAACATCATATCAGTAATAACATTGAGAACAGCCGCAATTCAATTTTGTTTTCGGGATATTGCGAACCAGAATCATTGGGAGGCAGGTTAAAATTGCATCCCAAGGAAGTAGGTATTTTTGGCCAGCCACATGAAGTTCATGCAGAAATTGGAGAAATACAAAGCATGAGCGCACATGGAGATTATAACGATTTATGCCAATGGCTTGCCTGCCAGGATATGCGACAGATAAAGAAATTATTCCTCGTGCATGGTGATTATGATGTGCAATTAGAGTTTAAAAACCGTTTAATTGGGAAAGGATTTTCAGATGTTGAAATTCCGCCACGGCATTGGGAAATAGGATTAACTTAAGCTTTTTAAAATTGATTTTTTAAAAATTTATATAAACTAACGGTAACGGCTATACGAAGTTTTGAAAAAGAAAAAATCTTTAGTTTAATAATTACTTTTTTCAATTGCAATAATTCGTTGCACATATTTCCCTAAAATATCAAATTCTAAATTTACCGTATCGCCCTCTTTCAGGTTTTGAAAATTGGTATGATGAAAAGTGTATGGTATGATGGCAACTGTAAAAGTATTTTTTGAAACATTAAATGCCGTAAGGCTTACGCCGTTTACACAAATAGAACCTTTCTCAATTATTAATGCAGCATTTTTTTCATCAAAACTGAAAGTAAATTCAAAACTTCCATTTGCATTTTTTTTCGACATACATTTTCCGGTTCCATCCACATGGCCCTGCACAAAGTGGCCATCAATTCTTCCATTCATCTGCATCGAACGCTCCAGATTGATTATATCATTTTGTTTCCAGTTTGAAAGGGTGGTTTTATCAATGGTTTCTTTAATAGCCGTTACCTGGTATTTATTATCCTGAATATCTTCAACAGTAAGGCACACGCCATTGTGGCAAAGGCTTTCATCAATTCTTAATTCGGAAGAAATATCGCTTTCAATCCAAAATGTTTTGTTGGTTCCTTCTGCAGATACACTTTGTATTTTTCCAATCGCTTTAATAATGCCGGTAAACATAATTTTCTTTTTATAAGTTTTATAATTTCTGATTTCTGAATTTAAAATTTTACTTTATCTTTGCACTCCTTAAAAATTAAAAAGAAAAAATTTATATGTTGATTATTGATTCAAAAGATTGCGAAAATATTGATAAAGCGCTCAAAAAATACAAAAAGAAATTTGAAAAGAGTCGTACTTTATTGCAACTTCGCGATCGCCAGTCTTTTACCAAGCCATCCGTAAAAAGACGGGGCGAAGTTTTAAAAGCGGTTTACCGCCAGCAAATAGCCAGTGGCAAAATAGAAGCTTAATATAATTTTTATAATTAATTACGGTAGCTTTAGTTTAATTAACTTTACGGCTATCGTTTTTTTATGTCCATTAATGAAACTTATCCTATCCGGGAATTTTTGAGTTATCTCACTTTTCAAAAGCGTTATTCGAGGCATACTATTATTTCCTATGAAAATGATTTGACTGCTTTTTTTGATTTCATTTCAATAGAATTTAATATAATAAACTTACCCGAAATTTCTGCATCAATGATTCGTTCATGGCTGGCTTCATTAAAAGAAAATAAAATAAGTTCCAAATCAATCAACCGCAAAATATCTACTTTAAAATCTTTTTTTAAGTATCAACTAAAAATGAATACAATTGAAGTGAACCCGGTATCGTCAATAACTTCATTAAAAATAAGTAAACGCCTTCCTTCATTTATTGAGCAAAAAGATATTAATACATTATTTAGTGAAGTTGAATTTTTGAATACATGGGAAGACAAAACGAATCGTCTTTTGTTAATGATTTTTTATCACACCGGTATCAGGCTGAGTGAACTTATTAATTTAAAACAATCGCATATTGATAAAAGAAACAGCACAATAAAAGTTTTGGGTAAAGGAAATAAAGAAAGAGTCATTCCGGTTAATAATATATTGCTTAAAGAAATTGATAATTATATTTTGGAACAGAAAAAAAATATACCGGATATTTTAAATGATTTTCTTTTGATAAATAAAAAAGGAAAAAAATTAAATCCGAAATCGGTATATAATATTGTAAAAAAATATCTTGCAAATGTTTCTACCAATAAACGAAAAAGCCCGCACATACTGCGCCACAGCTTTGCAACACACTTAACCAATAATGGCGCTGATATTAATGCTATAAAAGAACTTCTTGGCCACGCCAGCCTTGCTTCTACTCAAATATACACGCATAATTCGATTGATAAATTAAAGCAGATTCATAAACAGGCTCACCCCAAATCATAAATATTTTCATAAACAAAATAATTATGAAGTTTTTCTTTGAAAAATGATTTAAGAAATGTAACTTCATTGAAACAATTTTTTTATGTCTTTTCTCAAAATTGTTTCTTGCTTACCACCTCAAAAATTTAGCCGAAATAAATTTTATTGTTCACTGTTTAAACCTACGAATTCTATGAACGTTAACATTCAATCTCTGCATTTTGATGCCGATGTTAAATTGGTTTCTTATGTAGAAAAAAAACTCTCTAAGCTCAACCAGTTTCACGAAAGAATTACCAAAGTGGATGTATTCCTGAAGCTGGATAATGTAGTGCACAACATTAAAGACAAGGTTGCTGAAATTAAAGTGCATGTGCCGCGACATGATTTTTTTGTAAAGCATTGTTCAAAATCTTTTGAAGAAAGTTTTGACGTGGCGTTCGAATCTGTTATTACACAAATGAAACGAAAGAAAGAAAAGATGGCCGCATGATTCGGTTATTAAAAAAATCCTCCGCTTTTCCGGAGGATTTTTTTTGCCTGAAACTGGTTTATAAAAAAATTATAATCATTGTGCAGTAATGATTTTTCATTAAACAAAGATTCAATTATTTGCATTAATTTTTCTTTTTCAAAATTTTTCCATTAAACAATTTCCATTACCTTTGCCTTCCCAAAAAATAACCTTAAATAGGTATGTATATTTGGGAAGTTCATTTCAATAAAATTTTTGAGGCAATTGCCAGTGTAGCTCAGTTGGCCAGAGCAGCTGATTTGTAATCAGCTGGTCGGGGGTTCGAATCCCTCCACTGGCTCTGTTCAATAAGCAATAGGCAAGGAAACAATAGGCAATTAGCAATAAGCAAAGAGGGGAGAGTCTATATTATAAAGATTCTTAAATTGCCAATTGCATATTGTCAATTGCAAAATTGAAAACGGGCAGTTACCAGAGTGGCCAAATGGGGCGGACTGTAAATCCGCTGTCTTTCGACTTCGGTGGTTCGAATCCACCACTGCCCACATGCAATTCGCTGATTAGCCAATTTGCTAATGTGCAATGGAAAGTTCTTATAAATTTTGATGTGCTTTTAATTAGCTAATTGGCTAATTAGCACATTAGCAAATTAATAATGCGGAAGTAGCTCATTTGGTAGAGCGGTAGCCTTCCAAGCTTCAGGTGGCCGGTTCGAGCCCGGTCTTCCGCTCTTGGTAGTCATTAGTCATTAAGACATTAGTCATTTAAGGATTGTTTTGTTGGCTATTGGCCATGATCCATTGACTATAACAAGTTGTTGTAGCTCAGGGGTAGAGCATCCCGATGTATCGGGAAGGTCGTTGAGTGATTTTGTAAAAAGTTTTTTGAAAAAAATGAGTTGGACTTCTTTCAAGCTGTTGTAGCTCAGGGGTAGAGCACTTCCTTGGTAAGGAAGAGGTCGTGAGTTCAAATCTCATCAACAGCTCATTGATAAGAATGAATTGATAGAGCAATCCCGATAAGATCGGGAAGGTCGTGCAACAGCTCATTAAAGTATAAAACAATTATTAAAAAAAAATTATAAAAACATTTTTCTATTAAATAAAATTTTTAAAAACAAATATTAAAAACAAATAAAATGGCAAAAGAGAATTTTAAAAGGGATAAACCCCACGTTAACGTTGGTACTATCGGTCACGTGGATCATGGTAAAACAACGCTGACTGCCGCTATAACCGATATTTTGTCTAAAAAAGGTTTAGCGGAAAAAAGAAATTATGATGATATTGATGGCGCTCCTGAAGAAAAGGAACGCGGTATCACAATTAATACCGCACACGTTGAATATGCTACTGCAAATCGCCATTATGCGCATGTGGATTGCCCTGGCCATGCGGATTACGTAAAAAATATGATTACAGGCGCTGCGCAAATGGATGGTGCAATTTTAGTTGTTGCCGCTACCGACGGACCTATGCCGCAAACAAGAGAGCACATTCTTTTAGCACGCCAGGTAGGTGTGCCTCGTATGGTTGTTTTCATGAACAAAGTTGATTTGGTAGATGATCCTGAATTGATAGAATTAGTGGAAATGGAAATTCGTGAGTTATTAACCAAGAATGGTTTTGATGGCGATAACACGCCAATTATTAAAGGTTCTGCAACCGGCGCATTGGCCGGCGATGCAAAATGGGTAAAAGCAATTGATGAATTAATGGATGCAGTGGATTCTTATATTCCATTACCGCCCCGCCCGGTTGATCAACCTTTCTTAATGAGCGTTGAAGATGTATTTTCTATTACAGGTCGTGGTACAGTTGCTACTGGCCGTATTGAAAGAGGCCGTGTAAAAGTTGGTGATGCAATTGAAATTGTAGGTTTAATGGAAAAGCCATTAACTTCTACCGTTACCGGTGTAGAAATGTTTAAAAAATTATTAGATGAGGGCGAGGCTGGTGATAATGCAGGCTTATTGTTGCGTGGTATCGAAAAAAATCAAATCCGCCGTGGTATGGTTCTTTGCAAACCAGGTTCTATTACTCCTCATACAGAATTTAAAGGGGAAGTGTATGTGTTAAGCAAAGATGAAGGGGGCCGTCATACTCCATTCTTTAATAAATATCGTCCGCAATTTTATTTCAGAACAACTGATGTAACTGGCGAAGTAGAATTACCCGCAGGAACTGAAATGGTAATGCCCGGCGATAATACATCACTTACTGTAAAATTAATTGCGCCAATCGCAATGGAAAAAGGTTTAAAATTTGCCATTCGCGAAGGCGGCCGTACAGTGGGTGCCGGGCAGGTAACTGAGATTTTAAAATAATGCCCACCTAAATCCTCCCGAGGGGAGGACTTTGTGGAAGCTTTTAATATCTTTGCAAAGTACTTAGGCGCATGCTTAAGTACTTTGCTTTTTAAAAAAGTTCTTTAAAGCCTTTCCTTCAGGAAGGTTCGGATGGCTGTATTTACGGGCATAGTTCAATGGTAGAATAGAGGTCTCCAAAACCTTTGATCAGGGTTCGAATCCTTGTGCCCGTGCTTATTAATGAGATAATGTGCTAATTAGCCAATTAGCTAATTTTACAACACATTATCAAATTAGCTAATTAGCAAATTTAATATCATGAATAAAATATCAACATTCTTTCGCGATTCTTACAAAGAAATGATGCATAAAGTAACCTGGCCTACGTGGGAAGAACTGCAGCAATCAACAATGATCGTTTTAGCTGCAACCGTTATCATCACAGCTCTTGTTGCATTGATGGACTTTGTATCAAACGGCGTTTTAAAATTTATTTATTCTTTATTTAAATAAATCATGACAGAAACAAATAATATAGAAGAGCAAGTTCAAACTTCCGAAACAAGTGAAGTAAAAACTGCCGCTCCTGAAAAGGAAACCAAATGGTATGTGCTGAGAGTGGTAAGCGGCAAGGAAAGAAAAGTAAAAGAATATCTTGATAAAGATATTATCCGAAACGGATGGGATAAATTTATTCTCCAGGTTTTTTTACCAGTTGAAAAAGTTTATAAAGTACAGAATGGAAAAAAAGTTATGAGAGAACGTAACTTTTATCCCGGTTATGTAATGATAGAAGTTATTGATGGAAAACTTACTGATGAAATGGTGCAGCATCTTAGCAACATCAGCAATGTAATGCATTTCTTAACAGATGGTAAAGGAAGCAAAGGAAATATTATAAGCCTTAGAAAAGCTGAAGTAAATAAAATGCTTGGAAAGGTAGATGAAATGGCTGATGCAGGCGGAATAAAAATGAGCGAGCCATTTATTGTTGGTGAAACTATTAAAATTATTGATGGTCCGTTTAATGATTTTAATGGCGTGATTGAAGAAGTAACTGATGAAAAGAAAAAATTAAAAGTGCAGGTTAAAATATTTGGAAGAGCAACTCCTGTGGAACTAAGTTATATGCAGGTAGAAAAAATTTCTTAGTAAATATTTACTTAATTTTTTAAAACCCGTTTCAATATTTGAGACGGGTTTTTTTATTTATTATTTTATTAAAAAAAATTTTACCCAAATTATCTAAAAAATTTTCAATAATTTTTTTTCTTTTCATAAAATTATAATCAGTAATTTTCTTAATAAAAAATATTCTGCAATAATTGCAATGGCAAATCTCAATTCCATAGAACGCAATGAAATTTTTGATCTCGCCTATCGCTTCGTAACAGAAACCGGCGAAAATATTTTTCTTACAGGCAAAGCAGGAACCGGCAAAACAACTTTCTTAAAATATTTAAAAGAAAATTGTTCCAAAAATATTATTGTTGCTGCGCCCACAGGAGTTGCGGCTATAAATGCCGGTGGCGTTACATTACATAGTTTGTTTCAATTACCTTTTCATCCTTTTTTGCCAACAAAAAATAATAAAGACGAATTGCTTGCAAAAATCAGGTTTAATAAACAACGCCAACAATTGCTTCGCAAAGTGGAGTTGCTGGTGATTGATGAAATAAGTATGGTTCGCTGCGATGTGATGGATGCTATTGATACAATTTTAAAATCCGTTCGCAGAAAATATGATGTTCCATTCGGTGGCGTGCAGCTTTTATGCATTGGCGATTTGTATCAATTGCCACCGGTAGCGCAGCGTCATGAATGGAATATTTTGCAGGAATATTATTCATCGCCGTTTTTCTTCGACAGCAATATTATTAAACAACAAATTCCTTTATTAATTGAGCTGAATAAAATTTATCGTCAAAAAGAAGATTCATTTGTTGGCTTGCTCAATAAAGTTCGGAACAATGAAATGAATGCGGATGATTTCAACAATTTGCATCTTCGGTATAAACCTGCCTTCCGCCCGCTTTTGGAAGAAAAATTTATTACCCTTACTTCTCACAACAACCAGGCCGATCAAATCAATGCACGCGAGCTGCAAAAATTATTATCACCATCTTTTAAATATGAAGCCATTATTGAAAATGATTTTCCTGAAAATAATTATCCCGCCGAAGGTTCATTGGTTTTAAAAGTTGGCGCACAGGTTATGTTTTTAAAAAATGATATTAATAAAAAATATTTTAATGGAAAAATAGGCGTAATAAAATCTTTGGATGATGAAGAAATAATTGTAGCGTGTGATGGTTTTGATATTTATGTTTCGCAGGAAACATGGGAAAATACCCGTTATGTTTTAAACAGAAATGACGGAAAACTTGAGCAGGAAACTTTAGGAACATTTACGCAATTTCCATTAAGGCTTGCATGGGCAATCACCATTCACAAGAGCCAGGGGCTTACGTTTGAGAAAGTAATGATTGATGCTGGCGCCGCTTTCAGCAGTGGCCAGGTGTACGTTGCATTGAGCCGCTGCACCAGCATTGATGGTATTGTGCTTTTATCAAAAATTCCTGCGGAAGCAATTTACAGTAATGAAAATGTAATTAAGGCGCATCAATCTTTAACCCATAAAGGTTCGCTGGCTGAAAGATTTAATGGAGCAAGACAAATTTTTACGCAACAATTATTGGAAGAAATTTTTTCTTTTACTGAAATAACAAACGTACTAAACGTTTTGGATTATCATATCAATGAACAAAAAGATAAATTAAATACGGAAGCAATTGAATGGATAAAAAATTTTAAAAATAATTTTTCAAAAGATAAAGAAACTGGTTTAAAATTCATTGCACGAATTGCAACATTAATGAAAGATGAACCGATAATTGAAAAAAATGCAGCGTTACAAAAAAGATTGATAGATGCTGCTATTTATTTTGAGCCGAAATTTTCTGCATACCAACATTCTATAAATAATCATCCACTAATTACGGAGCACAGAGAAACCGCCAGCGTTATTAATGAATTTTTAAATCAATTAATATTGGCTATTTATACGGCTGATTATTTTTTACAATATTGCAAACAATCCTTTTCTGTTACAACATTTTTGCAACATAAATTAAAATTTGCGCAGCCGAAATTTAATCTATCCATTTATGCAAGTGGTAAAAAATCATATACCGATGTGTCGAATGTTGAATTGTATGATACGCTGAAACACTGGCGGGACAAGATTTGCGAAGAAAGCGGAATGCCGATTTATATGGTGGCTAATAGAATTACCTTAACTGAAATTGCAACTTATCTTCCCTTGAATAAAAAAGATTTATTACAATTAAGCGGTTTTGGAAAAGCAAAAGTTGATAAGTATGGAGATGATATTTTATTTGCAGTAAACGAATTTTGCTCTCGCAATAACATTGCAACAAATATGATTGCTAAAACATCAAATCCAAAAGCAGAACGTAAAAAAAAAGATGAAGAAAAAACGGATACCAAAACACTTTCATTCAATTTATTTAAAGAAGGAAAATCAATTGAAGAAATCGCTAAAGAAAGAAATTTTTCAGTTGCAACTATTGAAGGTCACCTGGCATCATTTATAGTAACCGGTGAAATTGATATTAATAAAATGGTTTCTTTAGAAAAACAATTATTAATAAAAGATGCTGCAAAAAAATATGGACTCGAAAGTTTTAAAATATTGAAAGAAAATTTGCCGAAAGATATTAGTTATGGTGAAATAAGAATGGTTATGAAGACTGCTGCACTTACTATTTAATTTTAAACAATAATAAAATTTTATTTCTGCATCGTTGTTGCAAATATATTATCTTTGCGCCATGCGCGATTTTATAAAAAAAATTAATTGGGATTTGATGGGAATGATTACTTCTGTTGCATGCGCTATTCATTGTGCCATCCTGCCTTTGGTGTTAACTTCGCTTCCTCTTTTTGGAATAAATATTATCAATAATTTTCTTTTTGAATGGACGATGATCGGAATTGCGTTTGCGGTGGGTTCTTATGCATTGCTGCATGGATACAGGCGGCATCATCAAAACAGGAAGCCATTATTTTTATTTACAGCAGGTTTTATTTTTTTAATTCTAAAAGAAATTTTTTATACACATGAAATTCTTTTTTTGGTACCGGCAGTATGTCTCATTTTGTATGCGCATTTTTTAAATTTCCGTTATTGCCGGAGCCGTTATATTTGATAAAATAATTCCAGTTGCAATAGCTGCATTCAATGATTCAGCGTTGCCATATTTTGGTATGGTTATTTTTTGGGTAGCCATATTTAATAATTCATTATTGATTCCTTTCGATTCATTTCCTATTAAAATAATTCCTTCATTTATTTTTTTTAATTGCGATAGCGGTACGCCATCTAACGTTGCCGCATATACGCAGATTGATTTATTTTTTCCAATAAAAGAAATTAAAGAAGTGTAATGTACCTTTACTCTTGCTATGCTTCCCATAGTTGCCTGCACTACTTTGGGATTATAACAATCCGCACAATTTTCGCTGCAAATAATATTTTCGATACCAAACCAATCTGCAATGCGAATGATAGTTCCCATGTTTCCCGGGTCTTGTATTTCATCCAGCATTAATGATAATTTATTTTCAAATTGAATTGGTTTATCATCATTTTTTTTTTCAAAAACAGCAACTACTTTATTAGGCGTTTTTAAAAGAGATATTTTTTTTAAATCTGTTTCATGTGTTTCAAAAATATTTTCTTCCGAAATATTTTCACAAATATTTTTATTTTGGGTAAACCAGTCTTTTGTTGCGCACAAAAAAGCGCAGCAAAAGCCCGCCAGTAAAAGATCTTCAACTATCTTTGGCCCTTCAGCTATAAACCGGTTCTCTTCGTTCCTTAATTTTTTATGGTTTAAACTTTGGATATATTTGACAATCTTTTTGCTCAACATAGCATTTATATGAATGGAATGATCCGTATGAAATTGTTTCCGGTTTTTTTTCTTTTTTGTATTGGCTTATTATTTTTAACTGGATGCGCTACATCCAAAAAATATTCAGGCTTTACAATTGTTCGTAAATATCAAAAAAATATTCCTTTTGTTTTTAAAAATAATATTTCACTTACTGCTTCCGATCTCAGCAGTGATGATAAAGTGGTAGTCAATTCAAAGTTAAATACACAACTTGATGACAGCGCTAAAGTGAAAATAAAAGATGTGGCTTTTATTTTTCATTATATCAATCATCCGCCGGTTTTCGATACAAATGCCGTAATTCAATCGGCAACCAACATGAGCGCTGCTATGATAAACCTGGGTTATTATCATCCGCAGGTTACTTATACTTTCGATACTGTTTCTCATAGTAAAGGTCAAAAAAGAGTTATTATTAATTATGATGTAATTGCCGGAAAGCGCACCCTTGTTGATACACTTGCGTATCTTTTTTCAAATGCTCAATTGCAGCAGCTTGCCGATTCTACCAAAAAACTATCTGTATTGCAAAAAAATTCACCCGTTACTAAAACGGCTATACAATTGGAAACCGGCAGGCTGGTTGATTTGTATCGCAATCATGGTTATTACAAATTTACTGCTGATGAAATAAGAGTAACCGGCGATACATCTATTGAAGCGCTTACTTCTGTGGCAGAAGATCCATTTGAGCAATTGCGTTTGCTGGAAGAAGCAAATGAAAAAAGAGAAAAGCCTGCCATTCGGTTAGGATTTCAATTAAATAATTTACCCGATAGTTCTAAGCTTGAAAAATATTATATCAACAATATTTATGTTTTACCCGATTATGTTCCCGGCGAACAATATACCGACAGTAGTTTGCAGGAGCACATCTCGAAAAATTTTATCACAAGGTATCATCGTAAACTTTTTAAATTTTATATACCGGGCGCTTATCTTTTTTTGAAAAAGGGAGATGAATTTAATCAGGACAATTATCTTAAAACAATTAATGGCTTGTATAAACTCGGCGCATGGGAATCTCCGGCAATTGATATTATTGAAAAAAAAGACACCAATCTTTTAGACCTTGTTGTAAAACTGAACCCAATAAAAAAATATGCCTTTGAGGGAAACATTGAGCTGAGTTATTCTGCTAATACTACCACCACAATTTCAGCAGTAAATCCCGGAAATCTTTTTGGCCTTGCAGGAAATCTTTCTATAACCAATCGTAATCTTTGGAAACAAGCTGCCCGCATGACCAATGCAGTAAGAGCCGGAGTTGAATTTAATACCGTGCATCGCAACAGCACCGGCACTTTTATTAATTCTCGGGAAATAGGATATACTAATAGTATACTCTTTCCAAAATTTGTTACTCCATTTAAAAAATTAAACAGGGAAAAACTTCTTACAAAACAAACTTTTATTAATACCAATGTTTCATTAATAAACCGGGTTGATTTTTTTGATCAGCAGGTTTTTAATATTGCTTTAGGATATAACTGGACCAACAATGAAAATCACCTCTGGAGTTATAAACCTTTTAATTTTGATTACCATCGTATTTATAACCGGTCGGATAGTTTTAATAAAACGCTTGCTGCGTATCCTTTTTTGCGATATTCTTTCAATACAGCTTTAGTTATGGGCCAAAGTCTGAGTTATTCTTCCACTCACGTTAATTCAAAAAATGTTAATCGCGCAAGTAATTTAAAAGCCAATATTGAAGAGTCGGGTTTGATATGGGGTTTATTAAAACTGCGTAACAAAAATTCTCAAAATGGAAATTTCTTTAATAAATATTTGAAAGACTTTATAAAATCGGATGTTAAATATACCTATACGATTAATCATCCTAAATCGGCAATTGTTTTCAGCGCTTTTGCAGGTGTAGGAATACCGCTTTCAAAAAGTGATACTACGTTGCCCTTCTTTAAACAATATTTTGGCGGTGGGCCTAACAGCATGAGGGCATGGCCTGTAAGAGGAATTGGAGTTGGCGGCCAGCCGCTGGCTCCCTATTCAAATGGACTGTTTAATGATCGTACGGGCGATATTCAACTGGAAGGAAATGCAGAATATCGTTTTAATGTTGCACCGCTTTTTTCAAATGCAGTCCTTTTTAAAATGGCGCTTTTTACTGATGTGGGAAATATTTGGAATTTTAAAAATACAAAACCCGATGGGAGTGAGGATACCACTCAATTTAAATTTCAAAATTTGTATAAGCAGTTAGGAGTGGGATCGGGCGTGGGTTTCCGGTTCGACTTTACTTATTTTTTAATCAGGTTTGATGTAGGATTACGTTTCAAAAAACCCGATGTAATAAGAAACAATGGTTGGCAAATTCCTGATGTAACTCTAAAACATCTTTTTGGAACAACACTCGACGATCGCAAATGGCGTTATGAAAATTTTAATGCAACTATCGGAATAGATTATCCATTTTGATTTTTATTGATGTTAATAACTTTGTTCATAAATAATTAAATTTTTTATTTTGAAAAATCAAAGCGAGTTAATATTTTTATACCATTATTATCTATATCTACGATAAGCGCTCGTAAAATTCTTCTTTTCAAGAATGAATTTCTTAACCTAAGAATTCGCTCAATGATTTTGAAAATGTTTTAAAATCGTTATTCTGCTTACTTCATTGTTTTGATATTTATAACTTTTATAAATGTTTTAAAGTACCCACTTTTTTTGAAAATGTTTTTTCAAAAATGCAAACCAATCATTTAAATAGTTAGTCCTGATTACGAAAAACCAGTTTTAAAAGTGCTGCCTTCAGCACTTTTATTTTTAAAAAAATCTTCCGGTTCTAAAAATTTCTTTTCTTCTTAATTTTTTTTTAAAACAATAAAATTCTTTCTACCGCTCATAAAGGCTTTTTGCCATTTAAAGGCGTATTATGTTATTTAATGTACTATGTATTGCATAGTATATGTTTTTAACTATATCTTTGTTATATCAATAACAATTAAAACTCTTAAAAACAATGAACACAATAACTAATAGCACAAACGATTCAATAGTTGAGTTTGCTAAACGCGGTATTTATTTTTTTGAAGTACTTATATCCGGTGTGGTAATTCCTTTTTTATTCCTTTTTGGAATTTCGAATGGCAATCAAAAAAAAGTGCAGGACAACCAGGTAAAAGAAATCAAAAATACGGCTGAGATTTCTTCGAAGCCGGTGATTGGTTTTTATATTCCTGAAATTTAAACCCAGTTAAAATTCATCTGCTACTTTTGAAAAAAAATGAATTATATAACTGCTACCTTTCCGGTAAAATATTTTTTTAAATATTCCGGAAAGGAAAAAGCAGTGAAATAATTTTATTTGTATAAAAATTTAGTTGCGGGAATTATCTTATCAATACCGATGATCCCTTTTGAAAAATTTTTTTTCCTGTATCGTGATTGATGTATTTTAATGTCCATACATAAATACCGGCATCTTGTGGGTTTCCATCAATTGTTCCATCCCATTTTTTTGCCCAGTCGGTTGTATAAAATACTCTTTGCCCTAAACGATTGTACACACTGAATTGCAGGTTATCGGCTTTAAATGCATTAAGCGGATATAAAAAATCATTTAGCCCATCACCATTAGGTGTAAACGCAGTTGGCACAGCGATGTAACAACTTTTTAAAACTTTTATATCATTAGCCGCCGTATCATAACAGCCGGCAGAATTTTTTATTATCAATCGAACGGTGTAAATTTTTTCAGCGCTTAAAATCGGGTAATGCAGTGGCGGCGGGTCTTTGGCAGCGCTGGTGTTTCCATTTCCGAAATCCCAAAAATAAGCGGTAATATTTCCAATGCTGTTATTGATAAACGTGGCGGTATCTTCCGGGCATAAAATATTGTTGGTTTCAAAAGAGGCATTTAATGCATTATCAAGATTAATTGTTTTGGTTATTGAATCGGAGCATACGCCATTTGAAACAGATAAGGTAATTTGTTTGGTTCCAAATGCTGTAAAATAAGCAACAGGGTTTTGTGCATGGCTTATTCCCAAATAATCTAACTGCCACGTCCATTGGTTTACTCCATTTTTCCCATCATGAAAAAAAGCAACCGTATCTGTTTTGCAAGCTTCAAAAATGGTATAATTAAAATCTGCAGAAACAGTATCTTTTGTAATAAAATTTAAAAAAGAGCCAACAGGAGTTTCCTGCCCGCATTCATCAATGATTGTATTTCCGTCAGTACCTCTTACTAATTTTATCTGATAATTGCCGCCGGTAACAATCGGCCCTGATAAAATAATGTTGATTACTTTACTAAGTCCATTTGTACAAATTCCTTCTGCTTTTACTACATTCACAACCGAAGGTCCGGTAACTATAAAATCACTTCCATCATTTGCAATTGTATTGCATTTAATATTTTTTTTAAAAACCAGTTGCAAAGTATCGGGAGCGCATCCAACTTTTGTTAAACTATCCATTGGCGTAGGCGCCAGAGGAGCAACAACTAACGGCACATTATTTCCGGCAGTTATATTTCTATCACAATAATCCAGCAATGTATTTCCGTCATTTCCATTTTTTATAATAACGGAATAACTTCCGGGAGGCAAAGGATTGTTTACAGTGAGTGTGAGAGAATCCATATCAAATCCATTTGAACAAGAAAGGCTACTTGCTCCTGAAACAGTTGAAACGTTTGGTGAAATTGCAAAATCACTTCCATCAACAGCGAGGCTGCTGCACTTCATTTTTTTATTAAGCTTAATAATAATTTGTGTTGCATCGCACGATGCAGTTGCATTCACTAAATTCGGAGTAAGTGTGTCTGTTATACTTGCAGAGCCGCCGCCAAATGATAATTGATATCCGTTTTGCGAAGGTGTAAATACTGTGAAATGGCTGATTAATAAAAGGTAATTATGCCCAACCTTAAGCGTGGGCATAGCGCTAAAGGTAGGATAAGATGATCCTGCACAATTTTGCAAAGACCTTCCAGCAGCAGATGCGCCGGTTTTGCCGGTGTTTCCTGACCAGTTACAAGCTACGAATAAAGAAGTGTTAGTATAAATATCATCAGGATTTGCTCCGGTGATGTCAAATAATTCCCAATCATAATCATCATTTAAGTCATTCGGGGTTATTAAAAATCCCAATGTGCCTGCTTTAAAGCAGGTGAATTTGTACCAAAACGGATTGATATCTGTAACGCCATCCTGGCTGCAAACACCGGGAATTAATTTACCTCCGCAATAAGGAACGGTAGCCTGGCTAAAAGTATCTGTGCCACACACTGGGAAAGCCGTAGATGGGTTTTGGCCAATAGTGGTGCAGGTTTGAGCAATTGAATAAAAAAAACTAAACAAACCAAAAAATAAAAATGCAAGCTTTTTAAGCATAGGCGCAGTTACTGGTTTAAAGAATCTTTTGTTGCAAATATTAAGGAATTATTTTAAAAGAGGAAACGATTGTTACCTGAAATAATTGTTAATTCAAAATAAGAATTGTATTGCAAAAATTATTTTTTAGAAACAGAATTAATAAATTCATCAATGCTGATAGACTGATCTAATGTAAATGAACCAATACGTGTACGGCATAAGCTGCTGAGATAAGCGCCACAGCCAAGCGCTGCACCAAAATCATTTGCTAAACTGCGTATATACGTTCCCGTTATACACACTACTTTAAAAGAAATTACCGGCAATTCAATGTTGGTAATTTCAAATTGATGAATAATAATTTTTCTTGGTTCTAATTTTACATCAGCGCCTTTGCGCGCCAATAAATAAACTGGTTTTCCTTTTTGCTTAATAGCAGAATGAATAGGCGGCGTTTGCATAATTTCTCCAACAAATTTTTTTGCGGTCTCAATTATTTTTTCAGAAGTAATGGCATCAATGGATTGAAAATTTTGCGGTTCACTTTCCAAATCATAAGTAGGTGTGGTTGCGCCCAAAGTAAATGTACCTGTGTATTCTTTTTCCTGCGCCATATATTCATTAATTTTTTTGGTAAGCTTTCCGGTGCATACAATCAAAAGCCCTGTGGCCAAAGGATCCAGCGTTCCTGCATGGCCTACTTTTTTTATTTTGATTGTGTTGCGTATTTTTTTTACTACATCAAAAGATGTCCATTGCAATGGCTTATTAATAAGTATAACATCCCCAGATTCCAAAGACGAAAGTTGAAAATTTTCATTTCTATCAAGTGCCTGCTCATCCATTTTAATATTTTTATTTTGTTATAAAAGTTATCAAGCCCCTTTAAGGGTTTGGGATATTAAATAGCCTGCCGGGATTTTAATTCCAAATATTTATTGATAACATTTACGGTAAGTTTTTGAGGAGATGTAAGCAAAGATAAAATTCCATATTTCATAAGCTCTTTTGCAATAAGTCTTTTTTCAAAAGCAAATTTTTCAGCAATTGTTTTTATATAAATTTCTTCCACATTATCTGCATGTGAAGTTGTAAGTTTTTCCAATTCAGTATTTTCAAAAAATATAACCAACAATAAATGATGACTTGCAATAGAACGTAAATAATCTATTTGCCGGTTCAATCCTGATAAAGATTCAAAATTGGTGTACAGTATTATCAGGCTGCGATTTCTAATGTGGTGGCGGATTTGCATATACAACATTTCAAAATCACTTTCCAGAAAATGAGTTGTTTGATTATATAACAACTCTAAAATATTTTCTTTTTGCACTGGCTTTCTATCCGCCGCAAGCACGCTGCCAATCGTATTTGAAAAAGTTATAACGCCTACTCTGTCTTGTTTTTTCAGACAAATATTACTCAACACCAAACAACTGTTGATGGCATAATCGAGCAATGTTAATCCGGCAAAAGGCATTTTCATCAAACGCCCTTTATCAATGATACAATATACTTGCTGCGATCTTTCATCCATAAAATTATTCACCATCAGATTGCCTTTTCGCGCGGAAGCTTTCCAGTTCAAAGTGCGTATATCGTCTCCCGTTATGTATTCTTTTATCTGTTCAAACTCCATGCTCTGGCCGATCTTGCGCATTCGCCTGCTGCCGCTTTCATTTTGAATTATTGCGTTTGATAGCAATTCATATTTATACAACTGCATAAAAGAAGGATATACATGAATGGTTTCTTCAGCATCAGAAGTAAACCTTCGACAAAACAATCCCAAAGGCGATGTAACAAATAAATGAATGCTGCCAAAATAGTATTCGCCTCTTTGCAAGGGACGTAAATAATATTTTATTTTTCCAGATTGCTTTCTTTTCAAACGCAAATGCTTTTTCCATTTTCGTTCCTGAAATTGTTCGGGCAATTCATCTATGATATTTATATTTACTGAAAAAGAAAATTCATTTTTTACAAACAGTTCAATTTTATTTTCATCGCCATTGCTCAATCGCCCTGCAGTAAAGCGTTTTGCAGCAATATTTTTTTTTGTAAAAAATAAAAATGCATAATCTGCTGCGCAAAATATTATCAATGCAAAAAAAATAATTGTCGCTATTGAAACAAGCGCAAAAAAATAAAACGATACAAAAAATAAACAAATGCAAACAAGCAATCCGCCGTAAAAACGAGTTGTAATAAACAAATCGCCAAAATATTTTTTTATAAAATTCATTTTAAAAATTGCTATCTCGGCACTTCAATGTTGCTGATAATATTTTGAATGAGTTCGTCGGGTGTAATGCCTTCCATTTCTTTTTCAGGAGTTAAAATAATCCGGTGGCGCATTACCGGCGCAGCCATTTCAATAATATCTTCAGGGTTTACAAAGTCTCTTCCTTTAATGGCTGCATTTGCCTTCGATGCTTTCAATACAGCCAGCGACGCTCTTGGCGATGCGCCTAAAAATAGGGAAGGTGTATGCCTCGTTTCATTTACAATTTTTGCAATAAACTCAACCAACTTTGGGTCAATAATTATTTGTTGAATAATATTTCTGAATTCAGCAATTTGTGTAGTAGATAAAATTTTTCGCACATCTTCCAACAATGCATTTTGTGTAAGCGCCTGTTGGTTCAGCATGATATTTATTTCTTCTTCAAGCGACGGATATTTTACATTTATCTTAAATAAAAAACGATCGAGTTGCGCTTCCGGCAACCGGTACGTTCCTTCCTGCTCAATAGGATTTTGCGTAGCTAAAACTAAAAAAGGAAAATCCATAATGTGTGTCGTTCCGTCAATCGTAACTTGTCTTTCTTCCATTACTTCAAACAAAGCGGCCTGCGTTTTTGCTGGAGCACGATTTATTTCATCAATCAAAATAATATTGCTGAAAACAGGCCCGCGCTTGAATTGAAAATCCGCTTCTTTAGGATTAAACACAGAAGTTCCCAACACATCGCTTGGCATTAAGTCTGGTGTAAATTGAATGCGTGAAAAATCTGCATTAATAATTTTTGCCATCAATTTTGCAGTTAATGTTTTGGCAACGCCGGGCACACCTTCAATTAAAATATGGCCATCGCAGAGCAAGCCAATCATCAGCATGTTTATCATCTCATGCTGGCCTACTATAATTTTACTGATCTCTTTGCGAATGGCTTCCACTGAGGCATTCAGCGTGCCAAGATCAATCCTTTGAACAAATACATTTTCTTCCATTAACTTTATTTTTTATAAAAATTTTCTATTTGCGAATTTAACTGCATTAATTTTTCATCATCAACAATTTCTCCCGATTGTATGTTTTCTATTAAGGCAAATAATTGTTTTGCTTTTTCTTTAGGTATGCCGCTTTTTCCGGAAAGTGAATTTAAAAATTCATCATTAATAATTGCCGTACTGATAAAATATTTATTACGTATGTGTTCATAAAAATACGTGATCATTTTTTCAGCAATGTGATTGTTATCTTTTTTTTGAAGGTAAAGCCTGCCAACCGTTTCGGTAAAAGTAACAGTTGTATTTGTATTGGGCTTTACAATATTAATTATTCTTTGTTTTCTTTTTATATTAAAAAAAATAAAAAGCAATAACCCTACTATAGTAAGCCAGAAAGCCCAAAGCAGCGGCGGGTGCTGGTTTATAACACTTAGTGCCGAAAAATTATCATTTGCATTGCTGTTATTATCTCTTCTGCGCCCGGGACTCGTATTCTTATAATATTCATCCCAATAAATATTTTTAGGATCGCTGCGCAAATAAGAAATTACATTTTCAAGATATTTATAATTATCGCCGGTCATCAAAAAATAATTGCTGAAAATGCGTGGCGCCACATGCAGATAAATGCGCCCTTTACCTGAAAATAAAATAATATAATTGGGCGTATTTTTTTCATTTAGGCCCAAAACCCTTGCAAATGCGGTATCGTAGCCCGATAGTGAATTTAAAAAAGGATAATAATAATAACTGTAAGAAGGCGGATTAAAATTATCCCCGAAATACATGCTCACTTTTGTGTTATGCATCAGCCCTTTGGTTTCATCAATTATTTCGCCATCTCTTTCTGTATTGCAATTGATGTTTTCAAGCAATCGTGTATCAATATAATCGGCTGAAATAAAAAGATCATTACCGGCTCTTACATAATCAAGAAAGGCTTTTACTTCACTATAATTGAGCACCAGGTTTTTAGTGATTAAAAAATAAAGAGAATATTTATTATCATCAGAATAATCCTGTATGTTTTTCCATTCTTCATCAAAAGGATCGGTAACGGTTTCTATGTAACGATCATTAAAAAGATTATGAAATTCTTTGTAGGCAATGTATCCGCCAAATGGCTGCATGTCCGACTTACGGTAGGTTTCAACCAATGGAGGCAACACACGTTTTTGAGGATTACAACTTTGCATTAGCGTGGCAGCAGCAAACAAAATAAAAAGATATGATATAACTTTTTTCAAATTATATTTTTTTATTAAATCCAATAAATTCATTTTTCAGATGGATATAACGGTCATGGCTAATCGAAAATTTTCCATACCATACATATTCATAATGCAACGTTAATGATGCAAATTCCTGCTGATAATTTTTGCCTGCTAATTCCTGCATATAAAATCTATTTGTTTTGTCAGGTGAAAAAAGAATTAATTCTTGATCCGATAATTTTTTCAGCAGTTGCAAATACAAATATCTTACGGCAAGATTAAAATCATTTTTTTCTTCAGCCTCATATATCAAATCGTTGTAAGCCGCATAGTCATTGAGCTTTGCCGGTTCTTCGTCTGTTGGTTCAGATTTATATTTTTTTGTATCTCTATCAAATAATCCGCCTTTAATAAATAATTTATACAAAATAAAACCGATAAAAAAAATGGCAATTATCCAAAAGAATATTTTTACAGGAAAACTATTTAAAAAATTATTTGCACCTGAAGAAGATGATGATCTTTTAATTTCTTTACTTGCGTTTGTAGTAATATTGAAAGTATCCATTCGCAGCTTATTCTTTTTTCTTTTCAGCAAGCTATCGAGATAAGCCATATATCCAAATTCGGGACGCCGTTTCCATTTTATTATAGAATCATCATGATTTTCAAAAGTTGTTTTTGTGATTACAGTGTCGGCTGTATTGTAATCATTGCTGCTTATGGAATCGGCTGTGGTGGCAGCTTCAGAAGAATCAACAGCATTATCATTACTTTGTGAAAAACATTGGCTGGTGAAAAAAAACAGCGGAAAAAAAATGCAATAAAATTTTAAACGACTAAAGTTCATAGGTTATTCCTTTCTTTATAATTTTTCCATCTTCTATTACAACTCCTTTTTTATGCAATTGTATTGGATACAAAACAAAATACCACAATATTAAAAAGAATGAGCCAGCCAAAATGATGATACTAACGGGAACGGGTAGCCCAAGATCGTGTGAATCTTTTTGAAAAGTATTGCTCATAAGATGGGTAACATAGCTTTCAAAAAATGCGGCAACAATAAAAAAAGGGATAAGGCTGATGCAAATTTTCATAGCGTCTTTTGCTGCTCTTAAAAAAGATTGCTTTCGGGTGTATGTGCCCGGAAACAGCCAGCCAAAGCCAAGTATAAGCCCCGCGCAGCTTGCAATTACAACAGAAGAAATTTCTATGGTGCCGTGAATCCATATCACCATTACCGATTGCCAACCCAATCCCTGTGAAAAAAATATGTATTGAAAACATCCCAGCATAAGGCCGGTACGCCACATTAAAAGAATTGTTCCGATGCCAAATAAAACGCCGGATAAAACCATTTTAAAAGCAACGCTGATATTGTTATATGCAATTGCTACAAACATTGAAAATGGATTATCATCTTTATAAACGCCAAAGGGATCGCCCTTTTGAATTCGTGAAATCGTTTCATCATAATAACCTGCCTGCACCCGGTGATTAAAATAATTTGCTGCATAGTTGGGATCGGTTGTAGAAGAAATAACGCCTGCCGTAACAAATAAAATAAACAGGATTAATGCAAATAAAAAAGTTTTATGATAGCGCCGGAATAACAACGGAAGCTCATACTTCCAAAACAATATTATTCTTGAATATTTATTTTTTTTATTTTGATAAATGCTTTGATAAATGCCGGCTGCAATGCCATTGATCCACCGGGTAACTTTGCTTTTGGGATAAAAAGTTTTGGCATAAGAAAGATCATCAAGCAAAGTGATAAACCTGTTTGCCATTTCATCAGGGTCTTTCGATTCTTCCTGTTGATATTGATTCCATTTATCAACATTTTTTTTTATAAACCTTGCTTCGCGCATGAGGTAAAATTAATTTTTTCTTAAATAGATAGCTACCGCTCTGCGTTATGATAATGGCCTATCATACTTTTTTCTGTAAACAAT
>JAICZH010000165.1 GCA_025933775.1 Chitinophagaceae bacterium | reverse complement strand
TGCAATTGCTTTGCATGATTGCAATGGAAGCGCCTGTATCTTTTGATGCCAATGAAATTAGAAATAAAAAAGTAGATGTATTAAATGCTATCCGCCGAATTACAAAAGAAGAAGTGCAGGATTATGCTGCTCGAGGCCAATATGGCGAAGGATGGATGCAGGGTGAAAAAGTTGCCGGCTATCGCCAGGAAAAAGATGTAGCGCCCAATTCAAATACGGAAACTTTTGCTGCTGCCAAATTTTTTATTGACAACTGGCGTTGGCAGGGTGTTCCTTTTTATGTACGCACCGGCAAACATTTGCATGAAAAAACTACTGTGCTAAGCATTCAATTTAAGCCGGCTCCTGCTTATGCTTTTCCAAAAGAAGCTGCTGAAACCTGGCGGCCCAACAGGCTTACAATTAGCATTGCACCGGAAATGGATATTTGTCTTCGATTTCAGGCAAAACGACCGGGACAAACGATGATGCTTAGCCCCGTAGATATGATATTTAATTACCAGGACGAATATGATGGTGAAGAGCCGGAAGCTTATGAAACACTTTTGTATGATGTGATGGAAGGTGATGCCACACTCTTCATGCGGGCCGACCAGGTAGAAGCTGCGTGGAAAGTAGTAATGCCAATTATCGAAATTTGGCAAGCCCGAAAACCCACAGAATTTCCTAATTATTCACCCGACTCGTGGGGGCCGGAAGATGCCGAAGCATTAATTGCAAAAGACGGACACACCTGGATAAATGTTCCCCCGAAAAGAAAAAAATAAATGAGATTTCATATTTATAAAAATAAAGAAAAACTTAGAGAAAAACTTGCTAAATGGGTGAGTGATTTAATAAACGAAACTTTACAAAATCAGGAATATTTTACACTGGCGCTTTCCGGCGGCGAAACCCCAAAAATTCTTTTTAAAACTTTAGCATCTTCTTCATACAATGAAAAAATTAATTGGAACAAGATAAAAATTTTTTGGGGCGATGAAAGAGCCGTTCCTTTTACAGACGAACGCAATAACGCGGGAATGGCTTATAAAACTTTAATTGATCATATTAACATTCCTGCTTCCAATATAAATGTAATGCGCACCGATATTGAGCCTGTGTTTGCAGCCTTAGAATATGAAAAAATTTTGCACAATTATTTTGATCATACTCCCCATAGTTTTGATTTGGTATTACTCGGCCTGGGTGATGATGGGCATACACTTTCCTTATTTCCCGGTTCAGCAATTCTTCATGATGAAAATAAAAATTGGGTAAATGCAGTGTATAATGAACAACAGAAAATGTATCGCATTACATTAATGCCTTCCATTGTAAATCGCTCATCCAACATTGTATTTATGATTGATGGTGAAAAAAAATCAACTGTTCTTGCAAAAGTTATAGATGGAAATTATATACCCTTTGAATTACCCGCACAATTAATAAAACCAGAAAAGGGAAAGTTGCACTGGTTTCTCGATGAAGATGCAGCAAAAAATTTGAACGCAAAAAATAGCAATTAATTTTATAACGGTAACGGCTATACGAAAAAATTTTATATATTTATAAAAATTTAAGCCATGACACTTTTCGGTTTTTTAATTCTGTTGCTTATTGCTGCAATATGCGGTGGCATCGGTCAATCCCTTGCCGGATACGATCTTGGCGGTTGCCTCGTTTCTATTGTTGTGGGTTTCATTGGCGCTTATATTGGTTTGTGGCTTGCTGGTAAATTGAGATTGCCGGATTTTTTTACAATAACGGTTGATGGAAAACCTTTTCCAATTATATGGGCAATAATCGGCTCTGCAATTTTTACATTGATAGTCGCCTTGCTGCGAAAATTATTTACCGGTCGTAATTAAATAAAATTGTCATTCCTCTTTTTTTTCAAAATCAAGAATTACTGAATTGATGCAATAACGCTTGCCTGTTGGCGGCGGCCCATCTTCAAATACATGACCCAGATGCGCTTTGCATCTGCCGCATTCTACTTCTGTTCTTTTCATTCCAAAAGTATTATCGGGCAAATAAATAATACTGTCTTTTGAAACAGGTTCAAAAAAACTTGGCCATCCGCAACTGCTGTTAAACTTTGCATCGCTTTTAAACAGTGGGTTTCCGCAAGCCGCACAGTAATACGTTCCCAACTCATCATGCTTATTATATTTTCCGGTAAAAGGCCGCTCAGTTCCTTTTTCACGGGCAATGTGATATACATCTTTGGGCAAAATATTTTTCCATTCTTCATTAGGCATATCAACCGGTGTACTATCACTTTTAGAATACACATCATTTTTTTTATCGGTATTCATAATTTATTTTTTAAAAATTTGTATAAAGTTACGCTGCATTCAACAATTTAAAACAACCAAATGTTTTGGGCAATCCCAACAAAAACTTTACTGTAGAACGGTAATTGTATTGACGCAATAACAATACAAAATGTATAACGCTAAATGATTAATTTTCAATAACAATTTTTTTAAATAATCTCGTATAATATCATATATTTAGGTGTTAGCCGTCACCCTAAAAGAAGACCTCACTGATACAAACAGACATGATTGACTACGAGCAAACAGTTCAAAAAATAATTAATTCGCTAACTAATTTTTCGTTTGAATTTGATTTTGAAACAATCAAAAAAGAAATGGAATTGCAGGAAGTTTCTAAAAATGAATTAGAGCAATTAGGAGAAACAAGGGTAAGAGAAAAGTTTAATGCAGGCATTTTTAAAATCAAACTGCCAAATGGTGGACTAATTGATGCAAGTTCAATTGCTAAGTACAGTATAGAAAATAATATTAGTGAGCCAGTAATCTTTATCAATCCCAACTTTAAATATGTTCATTGGATAGTAAAAAAAGATTTCACGAAACCGCAAATCAAAAAACAAATCAAACGTCAGCTAACTAATAATACCGACATGAACCTTACAGAAGTTCAAAGGACATTATTGCTTGAAGACATAAAAAACAAGAAAGTAGAAGGGTATATTGACACACTTCCGATAAAAACTAGTAGCTACATAAGT
>JAICZH010000033.1 GCA_025933775.1 Chitinophagaceae bacterium | reverse complement strand
GCTCTTTTATCGAGATCAGCTTCGCCATAATATTTTTTATGAAAAGAAAATTTAAATTTTATTCTCTGATCGTTCCACGCAAATTCCTGCGCTAAAAAAATTCCCGAACCAAAAATGTTTGCAGCAAAATCGCCGGGGCTAAATCCGTATTGTGAGGAAAAGCCATCGAGTATTTCAATAATAGATTGGTATGCCACGCCGCTCAATCCGCCAATCCATATTCTTTTATTTCGCGGAAGACCTGCCCATCGCCATAATTCCATGCTGGCGCGGCTTTCACTATATGCGCTGTAAGCATGGCCTACTTTATCAACCTGCAGCCATTCAGCATCATCATTAAAAAAATGAAAAGACGAGCGTGGATATTTTGCATACCATTCTGCATTCAATGCAACTAATGCACCACCATATCCAACAAGATTTGCAGCCGTAATTAATCTTATTCTTTTTTTATTGTAAGGATAAACAGAATGCGAAGTGTCAATTAAATTTTGGAATTTGCTTAAAGAAATATCTGGCTTAAAAGTATATTGTGCATAAGAATTATTACAACAACACACACAAACAATTGCCGTAAATAAAAAATATTTTTGTTTATTATTATTAAAAAGATACATCATACAAAAATACGTGTAATGAACATTGGAGGTTTCAAAATAATAAAAATGAATATCTTCAAATTGTAAAAAAAAATAAAATGGAAGCAAAAACTGAAAATAAAATAAACGAATGGCTATCTGGAAATTATGATGAAGCAACTAAAAATGAAATTCGCCGTTTGCAAAAAGAAAACCCTGTAGAACTGGAAGATGCATTTTATAAAGACCTCGAATTTGGCACCGGCGGGCTTCGCGGAATTATGGGAACCGGCACCAATCGTATGAATATTTATACCGTTGGAATGGCAACGCAGGGATATGCGAATTATTTAAAAAAATGTTTTGAAACCGTGAAAGTGGCTATAGCACACGATTCGCGCAATAACAGTAGAAAGTTTGCAGAGATCGCTGCAAATATTTTTGCGGCTAATGATATAAAGGTTTTTTTATTTGAATCGCTGCGGCCCACGCCGGAACTGAGTTTTGCAATAAGAACGTTAGGTTGCCGGGGTGGGGTGGTATGCACCGCTTCGCATAATCCAAAAGAATATAATGGTTACAAAGCGTATTGGGATGATGGCGCTCAAATGGTTTCGCCGCATGATAAAAATGTAATTAAAGAAGTGGAAAAAATACAAAGTGTGGATGATGTGAAATGGAAAGGAAATGAAAATAACCTGCCTACCGGACAGGCAGGGATTACCATCATTGGAAAAGATATGGATGATAAATATATTGAAATGGTGAAAGGATTAAGCATAAATCCTGACGCATGTAAAACGCAACACGATCTTAAAATTGTTTATACTCCTATTCACGGTTCCGGCATAATGCTGGTGCCACAAGCATTACAGGCATTTGGGTTTGATAATTTTCATATTGTTGAAGAACAGGAAAAGCCCGATGGAAATTTTCCAACCGTTAATTATCCCAATCCTGAAGAAAAAGAAACGATGAGCATTGGATTAAAAAAAGCAGAAGAATTAAATGCAGATATTTTAGCAGGAACCGATCCAGATGCAGATCGTGTAGGCATTGCCGTTAGAAACAATAAAAATGAATGGATTTTATTAAATGGCAATCAAACGGCGTTGTTGGTTTTTAATTATATTATTGAAGCAAGAAAAAATAAAGGGCTTGCAAAGTCGAATGATATGGTGATAAAAACAATTGTAACTACCGATATGATTGATATAATTGCGGCAAAAAATAATATCACGTGTTACAATGTGCTTACGGGTTTTAAATGGATTGCAGCCTTGATAAAAGAAAAAGAAGGCAAAGAAGATTATATTGTCGGCGGCGAAGAAAGTTTTGGATTAATGATTGGCGACAAAGTGCGTGATAAAGATGCCGTAAGCGCTGTGGCTATTATTTGCGAAATGGCTGCGGTTGAAAAAAATAACGGACAAACGCTTTACAATAAATTAATTGACCTGTATGTGAAATGTGGATTGTATAAAGAAGATTTGATTTCGCTTACAAAAAAAGGAATGAATGGTTCCAAAGAAATTGCACAGATGATGCAGCATTATCGTGATAATCCTCCAAAGGAAATTGCGGGCAGCCCGGTTGTGGAATTATATGATTATGAAAAACAGGAAAAGAAAAATTTACAAACCGGTTCTGTTGAAAAAATTGATTTGCCCAAAAGCAACGTGCTTCAATTTATAACAGAAGATGGCAGTAAAATTTCTGCACGGCCCAGCGGTACAGAACCAAAAATAAAATTTTATTTCAGTGTCAATATGCCTTTAAAAAATAAAGATGAATTTGAAAGAACTAATAAAAAATTAGAAGAAAAAATTCAAAAAATAATTTCATCAATGAATCTTAAATAAAGATAAATTATTAAAAAATTACCAATGAAAAATTCCAATAAACTTATAAAAAATGGAATGATTATTTTTTATTTTGTATTTTTAAATTTCAATCTATTTTTTCAAAAATTATAAATTTTTAAAAAACATAATAAAAAAATAATTTTATAAACGATTGGCAGTTAAATATTTATTCTTTTAAAATTTGTGGCAAAATTTTTGCTTTTATAAGGTGTCCTTATTCATTGAAAGATCGAAAATTTTCAATAATTTCTGTTTAAAACTCCCACTTTATTTTACATTATTGTTTTGAAAAACCTGATTGATTAAGGCAGCATTTTTAAAATATGCTGCTTTAATTTTTTTTAGAGTTTCATTCAAAAATAAATAAGTTAATTCGAAGTTTGTCCGTCTCGGGTTCTTACTTTCTTTTTACCCGAATTCTTTTTTTCATATTCGAGAACCTCTTTTGGCTTTTCTATTTTTTTAGGTGCTTGTGTAACTTCTTCAGTTTTGGGTTGCTGCAATAAATGGCCCCGATCATATTTTTCTATTCTTTGTATTCTTCCCGTGTGCTCATCATAATAAGTCTGGTCACCATCTTTTACGCTGTATTGTTCAGCCTTTACAATTTTATAACTAATAATTTCATTGTTTCCTGTTCCATAAACAGCAATCGTATCATAAGGCGAATCAGGATTATAAGCGTGCCAGTTTTCTTCTCTTATTAAATCTCCGTAAGGCGTAAAATATTGGCACAGCCCGTCTTTGCCGCCATATTTATAATTTTCAATTGATATTAAATCGCCTTGCAAAGTATATTTTCGCCAACGGCCTTCTCTTTTATCATTTACAAAAATTCCTTCTTCTTCATAACCCGGGTTGCCACGCAAAGGATCAACATGAACTACCCATTTGCCTTGCTTTAAATTTTTTTTATCAATGGCATTTAAAGTATCTCCATGCACAGAAATGATATAAGTTTTATATTGTGCATCGGCTGCGTAGCAAAACTGTATTGCAATAAATAATAATAACAGTTTTTGTATTTTTAAAATCATATCAATAAAAAAATTTAAAGATGTTTTTCCAATTCTATTGCCAAAGTTCTATGAACAAATTTACCAAATTACATTTTCGCATTATGCCAATTGCAATTTTGTTTGTATCAACTTTAACCTTTTATAATTTGTATGCACAAGTGACGCCTACCAAAGCTTCTGATAGATTGAACGGTTTATCAAAAAGAAAATTATTGCAAAAAGAATCTTTATTAAAAGATATAAAGTTCCGAAACATTGGGCCATCTGTAATGAGCGGCCGAGTGGTGGATGTAGATGTAAATCCAAAAGACCCGACAGAATTTTATGTGGCTTATGCAACCGGCGGTTTATGGCACACTACCAATAATGGACAAAGTTTTGTTCCGGTTTTTGATCATGAAGATGTGATTGGCATTGGCGATATCGCTGTGAATTGGAATGATGGGGAAATATGGGTGGGAACCGGGGAAGCCAACAGCAGCCGCTCTTCTTATTCAGGAATTGGAATTTATAAAAGTAATGATCAGGGTAAAACATGGCAATATCTTGGCTTGCCCGAAAGCCAGCATATCGGAAAAATAATTTTGCATCCTCAAAATAAAAACATTGCATGGGTTGCAGCAACAGGGCATTTGTATTCGCCCAATAAAGAAAGAGGCGTTTATAAAACAATTGATGGCGGTAAAACATGGAAACAAACTTTGTATGTGGATGATAATACCGGCGCAATTGATATGGATATTAATCCAAAAAATCCTGATGAATTATTTGCATGTATGTGGCATCGCGAGCGGCGTGCATGGAATTTTGTAGAAAGCGGCAATACTTCTGCCATTTATAAAAGCATAGATGGCGGCGATACATGGAAGAAGATAACCGGTAGTGGTAGCGGCTTTCCGCAAAATGATGGAACCGGAAGAATTGGCGTTGCCGTATACGCATCTGATCCAAAAGTTGTTTATGCAACTTTAGATAATCAAAATCACCGGCCTGATACAGCAACAAAAAAACATGACACATCGCGATATGTTTTAAGTGACTTTAAAAATATTTCTAAAGAAAAATTTTTATCGCTTAATGATAAAAAGCTGGATACTTTTTTTCTTGAAAATGATTTTGATGAAAAATATAATGACTCTACAGTAAAAGAAATGGTGCGAACCGGAAAAATAAAACCAACTTCTATTTATGATTATTTAAATGATGCCAACACCGAAATGTTTAATACACCTGTTATCGGTTGCGAAGTGTATAGAAGTGATGATAGTGGCAACAGTTGGAAAAAAGTAAATACAAAAGGATTGGATTTATATAATACTTATGGATATTATTTTGGTAAAATAGCTATATCGCCGGTAAATGAAAATAAAGTGATCATCAACGGATTTAATTTAATGCTGAGCAATGATGGCGGTAAAACTTTTAAAGCAGTTGATAAATCTACTACACATGGTGATTGGCATGGAGAATGGATCAATCCTTTGCGAGATAGCAATTGGGTAGCAGGCAACGATGGCGGATGCAACATAACTTACGATAATGGCAAGCATTGGTTCAAAGCCAATACGCCGGCTGTTGCGCAGTTTTATGCAATTACTGTTGATAACGCTAAACCGTATAATGTATATGGCGGCATTCAGGATAATGGCGTGTGGTATGGTTCATCAAAAATAAATGGCGAGCGGCAATCAGAAGAAAATGATGAAGAGGTGCAACTGGATAATGATTGGAAAAACCTGGGCGGCGGCGATGGAATGCAGGTGCAGGTAGATACTCGCCATAATAAAACGGTTTACTTCGGCTCGCAGTTTGGCGAGTATGAAAGAAAAACTATTGATGAAAGAAAAAGAAAACGCATTCATCCTATGCCTGATATTGAGGCCGAAAAGCTGCGCTACAACTGGCAAACGCCGATTTTATTAAGCAGCTTTAATCAGGATATTTTATACATGGGAACGGATATTTTTTACCGCAGCATGAACAAAGGAGATAAAATGGTTCCGTTGAGTAAAGATTTAACCAATGGAAAAAAAATTGGCGATGTGCCTTACGGAACTATTGTAACGTTGAGTGAATCGCCATTAAAATTCGGGCTTATTTATGCAGGTACTGATGATGGAAACATACAAGTATCAAAAGATGGCGGATACACATGGACGTTAGTAAACGCTAAATTACCCAAAGGATTATACGTAAGCAGAATTACGGCATCATCATTTAAAGAAGGAAGAGTATATGCAACGCTTAACGGGTATCGTAATGATAATTTTACTCCATGGTTATATGTAAGCGAAGATTATGGGCAAACGTGGGCTCAACTTGGAAGTAATTTGCCCGAAGGCCCGTTGAACGTAGTAAAAGAAGATCCTAAGTATGAAGACATTTTATATGTTGGAAGCGATAATGGTTTATATGCATCTTTCAACAAAGGAAAAACTTTTATGACTCTCGGAAATGATCTTCCGTCAGTTCCAGTTCATGATATTGCCATCCAAAAAAGAGATAATGATATTGTGGTTGCTACTCATGGAAGAAGTATTTATATTACTTCTCTTAATGAAGTGCAGAAATTGTATAAGGATTCGGTGAAATAGTGTTTGCATGTTATTATGTTGAAAAAAAGGAATTTATAAAAAAGTGCTTGATGTTTTGTTTTTTGCGCAAGAGGGCAGCACTCATCCCCATGTTAAGAAAATTCATCGTTATCTTTTTTTGCATCTTTGGCATGTTGCAAATCATCTGCTGAAGAAAAAAATCGGGTGATACCACTAAGATTCCCATACTTAGATATAGACCACATTTTTAAGATTCTTTCGCGTTTGCGTTCTTCCTGTAATATGCGATCTCTGGCTGCGAGCAATTCAAATTGCGTAATAAGTCCGCAAAGCTTTCCCTTTTCAATATTATCTACCACGGGAAGCGCCCCTACATGTTTCGCTGCCATTCTATCGGCTATTATGCGAAGCGATTCTCCGGGAAAAGTGGTAATTATATCTTTTATCATAAAGTCATCTACAGTTCCTGAAAGATCTTCCGCTAAGGATCTTTCCATTATATCCTGCCAGGAAATAGCACCCACGACAATTCCTGCTGGTGTTATCACCGGCAATAAACGTTGTCTTCGCATGTGTCGGTTTGCCTGTATCATTGTTTTCACATCCTCCATATTAGTACCGGTACTTATTGTGAGTATATTTGTTGACATTACATCTTCAGCAAAAAGAACTTCAAGAGGCTCCACTGCATATTCTCTTAACACATGAAACCCACGCCTGGCTACTTTCTCCGTAAGAATGGAGCGTTTCAAAGTAAGCACGCTTATAAGATGTGCCAGTGTAACTGTAATTAACAGAGGAAGAAATAAATCAGTACTATGAGTAAGTTCAACAGGAAAAATAATTGAGGTAAAGGGTGAACGCATTACACCTGCCAATGCACCGGCCATTCCCAGCAAAGCCCATTCAGCAGGAATTTTACCGGGAAATACCAATCCTAATAACCCACCTAATGCAGCCCCCATCATTAATATAGGTGCAAGAATACCACCACTCGTTCCTGAACCTAACGCAACAGCCCAAATAATTAATTTTACAACAAATATGCTTACCAGTGTAGTAACAGCAAGATTTCCTGCAAGTTCATCTGCAATAGTATCATAACCTACTCCGAGCGAATGGGGTTCAATAAGTCCGCCGATGCCTACAACTAAACCGCCCAGCACGGGCCACCACATCCAGTGTATGGGTAATTTTCTGAAAGCATCTTCGGCGCCATACACCGCTTTTGTTAACAGCCATGCCATTCCGCCACAAATAATTCCAAGTATTACAGCATCCATCAGCCCTGTGCTTCCCAATGCTATCATTTTATGTACAGGAAATAATGGCTCAGCCCGCATCCACCCTTCATTTACAAATAAATGCCGTACTCCATCGGCAATAATACTTGCAACCGCGGCAGGAATAAAAGAGCGGGGTTTCCATTCGAACAAAAGCAGCTCAACGCCGAGAATTACGGCTGCAATTGGAGTTCCGAATACAGCGCTCATACCTGCCACAGCGCCTGCCACAAGAAGGCTTCGCCGTTCAATAGCTGTAAGACTAAGAAATTGCGCCAATACAGAACCGACGGCTCCTCCTGTTAAAATAATCGGGCCTTCAGCTCCAAACGGCCCTCCGGTACCGATACTTATAGCACTGGCAATGGGCTTCAAAATGGTGAGTTTTGGCTCTACCTTACTGCCACCAACCAGAATGGTTTCCATTGCTTCAGGGATACCATGACCACGGATACGTTCTGAACCATAGCGGGCCATGAATCCTACAATCAATCCTCCGGCCATAGGGATTAAAACCGCCAGCCATCCAAGGGTATTATTTCTCGGAGAAATAAGTACCAGACTAAAACGCTGGTAATATAAAAAATTAGTAATAAGGCCGATCAGGTCCAGAAGAATAAGTGCTACAAAAGCGCCCGCGATACCGATAATAATAGAATGTGGAATCAGTTTCAGAACAGAAGCGGGCATAGTAAAATCACTTAGCTTCTGAGCTGTCCCAGAGGAAAGCGCTTTGTTTTTTTTGTCTTTATTTTCCTTTTTATTACTGCTGTTCTGCTTATTCATTTAATAGCGCCAATCTATAAATTACAATTTAGCATCATTTCTTTATTTCAACAAGCTTTTTTTAGCAAACTTTAAATAATTCCACGCTTTCTTGATTTGCTCAAATCAGTGGGTGTGTTTCAGCGATTCAGATTTTTTATCTTCATGATATAAATCGTGTAATGTTTGAACTTTCAAATGATCATACAAAGAATGTTTATCAATAAACATTGAAACAAGGCTTGCTACAAGGCCCGCGATCATTAAATGAAAAATTACATTGTGCCTGTCGGTCATTTCCAAAACAAGAATTGCAGAAGTAAATGGAGTGCGTGTAACGCCTGTTAAAAACCCAACCATGCCGCATAAAATAAGTAAGTTGGCATTGTTTGCAGTAACCTCCAGCCATCCGGCCATAAGCGAGCCGATACCGGCGCCGGCGCCGAGCGAGGGCGCAAATATTCCACCTGCTGCTCCTGTTGTAAAACTGAACATTGTACCAATTATTCTATCAATAGCTGTGTACCACTGTACATTTTTTTGAGCGCTGAATAAAGTAGTTGTCATTATTTCTTTTCCTGAACCAAGTATGCGCGGATCGAAAAAAAATGCAATTGATGCAATAATAATAGCGCATGATAAAACATATAAAATATGCTGGTACTGAAATTTAAAATTTCTTTTCCAGCGAAAAATTAATAATATAATTTTCGACATAATGCTTCCTGATAAGCCTGCAATAATTGCAACAAATATCAATGGAAAAAATATAAAATTGGAAAGCCCGGTAACATCAGGATAGCCGAGATATAAATAAGGACCTAATAAACCTTGTGCAGTTAACCCTGCTATAATTACTGCGGTAAACAATGCTGTTTTAAAATAACTGATGTGTGTTTTGGTAAGCTCTTCAACAGCAAATACAATACCGCCTAACGGTGTATTAAATGCAGCGGCAAGCCCGGCGGCGGCGCCCGTCATAATCATATTGCGTTTTGAAATTTTAGGCCACCACGAAGGAAGCCATTCATTAATTTTTCTAAAAACAGTTCCCGCAATTTGAACAGTAGGGCCTTCCTTTCCTATAATGCCTCCGCCAAGTATCATCATAAAGCTTGAAATAATTTTTACAATAAAAACTTTTATGCTTAACAGTTTTTTAATTTTTTTATCATCACGCGGATTGGCAAGTTCAATTGCCGCTACAACTTGTGGAATACCGCTTCCGCGTGCGTTTGGTGCAAATTTTTTTACCAGCCACCAGGCAATTAAAAAACATAAAGGCGTTAAAATAAATATTTGCCACGAATGATAATGAATAATCGAAAATGACTGGCTCTCTAAAAAAGCAAAAATGCGGGAATAAAAAACAGCAATTAATCCGGTAATTATAGAAGCTACCCAAAATGGTATTGCCTGTAAAAGATTTTGCTTAACTTTTTCATTACTTATTTTGTCAAAAGCTCTTTTTAAAATTTTTCTTATGGTTTTTGCTGGCATTAATTTTACTAAAAAAATAAAACAAATTTATGCAACAATAAAAATTGCTCATCCAAAATGATTGCATTAAATTATCATCTTTATCTTTCAGTTTATTTTTTAATAATTTTTTGTAAATAATTTTTATTTGGCAAATTTACATTTTAAAAAAGTATATAAACTTCGCCGTTTATTAATTCAAAAAAAAATAAAAAATATTTTTCGATGCAGGCTCCCATGAAAATTTATACCATTCATCAAAAACTATTTAAGTCAAAAAAATTTATTTTTTACTTTCAGCATCTAAACAAATTTTTTATGAAACAAAAAATTTATCTGATTGCAATAACTATTTTTTTAAGCAATTGCGCATTTTCGCAATCGCTTACTACGCCACCCGATGGCGGTAATAAAAAAGCCTCGGTGAGCGAGCGCATCGGCATTACTGATGTTACAATACATTACGACAGGCCCGGCGTAAAAGGTCGTGAAGGAAAAATATGGAATGGATTAGTGCATACCGGTTTTAAAGACCTTGGTTTTGGCATCAGCACTGCTGCTCCCTGGCGGGGAGGAGCCAATGAAAATACAACTATTTCATTCAGCACCGATGTTACAGTAGAAGGTAAACCTTTGGCAGCAGGAACGTATGGCTTTTTTGTAGCAATGGGAGACGGAGAAGCTACTTTAATTTTCAGCAACAACTCCACATCGTGGGGTTCTTTTTTTTATGATCCGAAAGAAGATGCGTTGAGAGTAACTGTAAAAACTGAACCGCTAAATGAAAATGTAGAATGGCTCAAATATGAATTTATGAATGAAACGCCCAATAGCGCTGTAATAGCTTTGATGTGGGAAAAATTAAAAATACCTTTTAAAGTAGAAGTGGATTATCCAAAAACCCAATTGGCTATGTTCAGAAATGAATTGAAATCGAGCAAAGGATTTAATGCAGATGCATGGGTGCAGGCTTCGAACTTTGCAGCAAATAATAATGACTTTGAAGATGCAGACGAATGGAGCGATTATTCTATTAATGGAAGATTTGTTGGGCAAAAAAATTTTAATACTTTAAGCAATAAAGCAATGATACTTCAAAAAGAAAACAAAACATCAGAAGCCGATGCAATGATGAAAGAAGCGCTCCCATTGGGAAGTATGCAGGATTTACATAATTACGGAAAGCAATTGATTTCGGAAAAAAAACCTAAAGAAGCACTGGAAATTTTTAAAATGAATGCTCAAAAAAATCCGGGACAATTTACTACCGATATGGGTTTGGTGAGAGGCTATTCTGCAAACGGCGATTATAAAAATGCATTAAAATATGCAAAGCTGGCACAACCATTAGCTCCAAATAAACTTAATAAAGATGCGGTTGATAAGATGATTGAAGATTTGAATGCAGGAAAAGATATTAACTAAATTAAACTTAGCGGGAAGATTTTTTAATCTTCCCGCTTTACTAACGGTAACGGATACACGAAAATAACAAATGCTTATTTACTCAACCAATTCATGCTTTGCATCCAGTTTTTGCATCGTTCCATCCATTCATCTTTCGTGGTTGAGTTGTGCATTCCAAATCCATGGCCGCCGCTTTTATAAATATGCATTTCTGCTGGTATTTTATTTTTTAACAGCGCCTCATAAAAAACAATGCTGTTTATTACAGGCACGGTGCTGTCGTCCGTTGCCTGTACAATAAATGCCGGCGGAGTTTGCGTCGTAACCTGTTTTTCATTTGAAAAAAAATCAATTAATTTTTGAGAAGGATTTTTTCCAATAAGCTGATCTTTGGAACCAACGTGGCCAATGCCGCTCTGGAAGCTGATTACAGGATAAATGAGCATAACAAAATCGGGGCGCAAATTTATTTTATTTTTATTTTCAATGTAATTTTTTTGAAAATGTGTTGCGGCTGTAGCAGCTACATGACCGCCTGCAGAAAAACCCATGATGCCTATTTTAGTGGAATCAATATTCCATTCTTTTGCATGAATTCTTACAAGCTGAATGGCTCTTTGCGCATCTTGCAAGGGAGCAATTTTTTTATCAATCATTGATGAGTCGTTTGGAATACGATATTTTAAAACAAACGCCGCAACGCCCCATTCATTAAATTTTCGCGCAACATCATATCCTTCTTTTACAATTGAATTGATCCAATAACCACCGCCGGGGCAAATGATTACTGCTGTTCCGTTTGCTATTTTTTTATCAGGAAGAAAAATACTTAACGTTGGCTCGGAAATATAATGCACCAAAGTATCTCCGTTGCTCTGCGGCTCCCAAAATTCTTTTGTAGAATAGGCTTTGCTGTTGGGAACATTGCCATCATATAATTGAATAGTTTGTTGTGCATACATCGGCTGCATAAAAAAAATTATAAGTAAGACAATCAGAAAAAAATTTTTCATGTAATAAATTTATGAGTTATTATCATACTGGTTTTATTTTCATAAAGCAGGCCATCTTTGTATTGCCATTTGCATCGCTAAACCAAAAACAATTGCCGAAAGAAAAATTACCCAATCTCTTCTTTTAATTTTTAATATGCCAATGAAAAATTGCGAAAGCAATAAAATAATAAATACGATTAAAATTTGTCCTGTTTCCAAGCCCATGCTAAAGCTAAACATTGATAATGCAAAGCTTTGCTCTGGCGCAAGAATCATTCGCAATGTGTTTGCAAAAGCAAGCCCGTGAATAAGCCCGAAAAAAAGTGCCAAAAAATAATTTATTCTTATGGCTTTTGTTGTAAACGATTTTTGAAAAAAGTTGCTAAGCGCAGTGAGCACAATAGTACATGGAATTAAAAATTCAATCCAATGTTCATTTACTTCTACAATTCTTTTTGTACTAAGTATAAGTGTAATGGTATGGCCAACGGTAAATGCAGTAACGAGTATAAGCACGCTGCGCCAATCTTTCAGCATATAAATGGCTGCCAATACAGTGATAAAAAAAATGTGATCCAGCGCTTCAGCATTAATGATGTGTTGCCATCCGATACTGAAATAAAAAGTAAAATCATTCATTTATAAAAGTAATTTACAAAAATAAATTTTGTAAAAAATTATAAATATAACGGTTACGGCTAAACGCAGATCATTCCGTAACATTTAGCCAATAAAAAAATCCCCTTGCATTGCTGCAAAGGGATTTAAAATATTTACATAGTACATCTTAATTTGTACATTCGACTAATAGCCCATATCACCCATTCCGCCGCCGCCCATTGGAGGCATTGCTGGTTTTTCTTTTTCAGGTTTATCGCTTACTACACATTCGGTAGTTAACAACATGCCTGCAATAGAAGCTGCATTTTCTAATGCAATACGGGTAACTTTTGTAGGATCAATTACGCCTGCGGCTAAAAGATTTTCATACTTTTCAGTGCGTGCATTAAAACCAAAATCACCTTTACCTTCTTTTATTTTTTGTACTACAATGCTGCCTTCAATGCCACTGTTTATAACGATTTGGCGTAAAGGTTCTTCCACAGCACGCTTCACTATTTGAATGCCGGTTGTTTCATCTTCATTGGCGCCTTTCAGTTTGTCAAGCGCTTCAATAGTGCGTACATAAGCCACGCCGCCACCCGGTACAATTCCTTCTTCCACTGCGGCTCTGGTTGCATGAAGCGCATCATCAACACGGTCTTTCTTTTCTTTCATTTCTACTTCTGTTGCAGCGCCAACATACAATACCGCAACACCACCACTTAATTTTGCCAAACGTTCTTGTAATTTTTCTTTATCATAATCTGATGTGGTAGTTTCTATCTGCGCTTTTATTTGATTTACTCTTGCAGTAATATCTTTTTTATCGCCTTTGCCACCAACGATTGTTGTATTGTCTTTATCAATAGTAACTGATGTTGCTTCGCCAAGATATGTAAGATCAGCATTTTCTAATTTGTAACCTTGCTCTTCACTTATTACAATACCTTTTGTAAGCACTGCCAAATCCTGCAACATTTCTTTACGCCGATCGCCAAAGCCAGGAGCCTTTACAGCAGCCACTTTCAGCGTACCGCGTAATTTATTTACAACTAAAGTTGCCAATGCTTCGCCTTCGAGATCTTCCGAAATAATTAATAGCGGACGGCCACCTTGCGCCACTTTTTCAAGAATATGAAGAATATCTTTCATGGTAGATACCTTCTTGTCATAAATTAAAATGTAAGGATTTTGTAACTCAGCTTCCATCTTTTCGCTGTTGGTTACAAAGTATGGAGAAATATATCCTCTGTCGAATTGCATACCCTCAACAACTTCAACAGTGGTATCAGTTCCTTTTGCTTCTTCTACAGTTATCACGCCTTCTTTGCCCACTTTGGTCATTGCTTCGGCGATAAGCTTTCCAATTGATTCTTCGTTGTTGGCTGATATGGAGGCTACCTGTTCAATTTTACTATTATTATCGCCAACGGCTACTGATTGTTTTTTCAAATTTTCTACAACAGCAATTACAGCTTTATCAATACCACGTTTCAAATCCATTGGATTAGCGCCGGCTGCTACGTTTTTCAATCCTTCGCTGATGATAGATTGTGCAAGAACAGTTGCAGTAGTTGTTCCGTCTCCTGCAATATCTGCAGTTTTAGAAGCAACTTCTTTTACCATTTGAGCACCCATGTTTTCAATCGGGTCTTCCAATTCAATTTCTTTTGCAACGGTTACGCCATCCTTAGTAATAGCGGGTGCGCCGAATTTTTTTTCGATAACAACGTTGCGGCCTTTTGGACCAAGAGTTACTTTAACTGCATTGGCTAAAGTATCTACGCCCTTTTTCATTTTATTGCGGGCTTCAATTTCAAAAAATATTTGTTTTGACATTTTATTAATGATTAAAGTTTTAAAAAAATTATTTCACTTTCATTAAAATATCCGAAGCCCTCATGATTAAATAATCTGCTCCTTCAATTGTAATTTCTGTACCGCCGTATTTTCCATACATAACGGTATCACCGGCTTTAATTTGTAGCGGAATAAGCTGGCCGGTTTGCTCGGCATATTTTCCTTTACCTACTGCAACTACAGTACCTTTCTGGGGTTTTTCTTTTGCAGTATCGGGAATAATAATACCGCCTGCAGTTTTTTCTTCAGCCGCATTGGGCTTCACAAGAACTCTGTCATCAAAGAGCTCAAAATTTTCTTTTGCCATAATAGTAAAATTTTTATTGATTTTTTTTTGTCCAAAGGACTCCCTTTGGAGGGTTGCAAATGTACACGAATAATTGTACCAAACCTTATGAATAAGTTTTGTTGTCATATTCGTAACTAAGCATGGCAGAGTTGTATGCCAACTATCAGCCAAAATTTCATAATAAATAAAAATAAAAGTTTACCTGAAACCTGCAACCTGCAACCTGAAACCAGATACAAGTTCGTACTTTTGCTGCCCGCAAATTATTTCGATTGATTGCTTCAAAAGAAAATATCAGGCTTCAAAAAATAATTACCGTTATTGCCATTGTTTTATTTGCAGTAAAAATTATTGCATGGTATCTCACGCGGTCGCTTGCCATACTTACAGATGCGCTTGAAAGTATTGTGAATATTGTTTCCGGGCTTTTGGCATTGTACAGTGTTTATTTGTCGGCAAAGCCCAAAGATGCCGACCATCCTTATGGTCATGGAAAGGTTGAATTTATTTCTGCCGGAGTGGAAGGAACTTTAATAACCGTTGCCGGATTATTTATTATTTATAAAGCAGCGTTAAGTTTTTTTCATCCTTATCAAATTGCAAAGCTTGATTATGGAATAATTTTATTGGCAGCAACAGGAATTGTAAATTATGTAGCAGGAGCAATATGCGAACGTACGGGCAAAAAAAATAATTCATTGCCGTTAATTGCTGAAGGCAAGCATTTAAAAACAGATACCTATTCTACCATTGGAATTTTTGTGGGATTGATTTTAATTTTATTTACAAAACAAACATGGCTCGATGGCGCTGTGGCATGTCTTTTTGCTGTAATAATTATTTATACCGGAATCAAAATTATGCGTACCTCTATTGCCGGTATTATGGATGAAGCGGATATTAAATTATTGCACAGCCTCGTGGATGTATTAAATAAAAACAGAAAAGAAAACTGGATTGATCTGCATAACCTGCGTTTCATTAAATATGGAAGCACTTTGCATTGCGATTGCCATCTTACCGTGCCATGGTACTTAAATGTTTCTGAAGCCCATGAAGAAGTTGAAGCGTTGGCAAAACTGGTAAGAAAAGAATTTGGCGAAGCGGTAGAAATGTTTGTTCATACAGATGGATGCAAAGAATTTTCTTGCCCGATTTGCAGCAAGCAAAATTGCATGGTACGCCAGCATGATTTTGAAAAAAAAATAACGTGGACAATAAAAAATATTTCAAAAGATTCGCGACATGGAATTTTGAGCTGAATGCTATACACTCACCTTTTTTGATTATACTACTTTTCAGCATCCAAAAGAAATAATAAAAATTTAATCTATTAAATCAATTCGCGTAATTCGTTTTTAATTTGTGGCAACAAATAAAAAAATATCCCCTCATAGAAATGAGGGGATTTTCCAAAATTCAAAAACTGATTATCCATTAAGCTCTTCTACACTTAATAATATATAAATGAAATTTTTTTTGTCTTAATAAAAAAATGATTACACAAAATCATTTGTAATACGTGAAACAAATAACAATTCAAAAGTTTTTTTGTAAGTGAAACAGGTGTAGAGAAAGTGAAGTAAAAATAGGGTTAGCAACGCCTTCATGCTTATAAAACGAGGTTTGTTTTTAGATATTTTATGAATGTAAAAAATTGAGTACTGTTACTTCATAAAAAGTAAAACCCACAAGAATTTTTACGAATAATTATTTAAATAACAATGCCACGCAATATGCTGCGCCTGCTGCCAAAGCGCCGATGAGCATTACTTTCAGCGCTCCCGAAATTACAGGCACGCCCGTTATTTTGCTTTTAAAATATCCAAAAACAAAAAGGCAAATTAATGTGGCAACAACCGAATATTTTAATGCTTCATGAGAATTATTTATAAAAATATACGGACTTAATGGAATGATCCCGCCAACAATATATGACACGCCAATATTTAATGCGCTGTTTCTTGCACGTTTCGGATCAGGCTTATCAAGATTCAATTCAAACTTCATCATAAAATCCACCCATCTTTTTTTATTATTTGCAATTTCTTCTGTTGCCTGTTTTTGTATTTCTTCACTCAACCCAATATGCTGAAAAAAATCTTTTACTTCCTGCTTTTCCATTTCGGGAATGCGATCTACTTCTTCATATTCTCTTTTTAATTCGCTGTCATAATGATCCTGTTCTGTTTTTCCGGCAAGATAACCACCCAGCCCCATCGCTATTCCGCCTGCTGCTATCTCTGCGATACCTGCTATCACAATGATACCACTTGAAGATACCGCGCCGCTGAGTCCTGCCGCCAAAGCAAAAGGAACTGTAAGCCCATCGCTCATTCCAATTACAACATCTCTTAAAAGATCAGAACTTTGCAGATGTTCTTCGTGATGGTGATGATCGTGCATTTAGTTTTAGTTGAAATTTTATGGTTTTAAAAAGTTGATAAGTTGATAAGTTGATAAATTGATAAGTTAATAAGTTGATGAGTTAATAAGTTACCATTTTATAATTGAATTAAATAAAATAAAAATCTTTATTCTGCATCTCCCCCTTCGGGGGTTAGAGGGCTTTATAACTGATTCTATAAACAGCTCCTTTGTAATCATCACTCACGAGCAACGAACCATCAGCTAAAACTTGTACATCCACAGGTCGCCCATTTACATTCGTTACATTTTGCAACCAGCCTTCTGCAAAAGGAACCGGATCAGTAAACGAACCATTGCTGTTCATTTTTGCAACAACAACCCGGTAACCCACAAGAGTACTACGGTTCCAGCTTCCATGCTCTGCAATAAAAATGGCATTTTTATAATCTGCAGGAAACATATTTCCTGTATAAAAACGCATACCCAGCGATGCTACATGAGCGCCTAATTTTTTTACAGGCGGTGTGTAATCAAGACAACTTTTTCCTTTGCCAAATTCCGGATCTAATATATCTCCTTCATGGCAATAAGGGTAACCGAAATTCATTCCTGCTTTCGGCGCGGTATTCAATTCATCACTCGGTATATCATCTCCCAATTCATCGCGGCCATTATCGGTAAACCAAAGTTCTTTGTTGGTTGGGTTCCATGCAAAGCCAACAGAATTCCTTATTCCTGTTGCATAAATTTCAAAGCCTGAACCATCAGCATTGATACGTGTTATAGTGCCATGCGGCGGTTCTGGTATGCAAATATTACATGGTGCGCCAACAGGAACATATAATTTATTATCGGGACCGAATGCAATAAACTTTGGCCCGTGATGCGTATCGGAGGGATATTTATCATACACAACAACCGGCGCCGGCGGATTATCTAATCTCGATTCGATACTGTCGAGCCGGTAAATGGTAGAAATGGTACCGATGTATAAACTGCCGTCTTTAAACGCAACGCCGTTTGGCACATTCAATCCGCTTGCAATTACATATACTTTATCTGCTTTGCCATCGTGGTTTTCATCTGTTATTGCATAAACTTTTTTACTGCGTGTTCCTACAAATAAAGTTCCGTTTGGTGATACGCATAAACTTCTTGCATCCGGCGTTTCTGCATACACTTCTATTTTAAATCCCGCAGGTAATTTTATTTTATCAAGATTATATTTTTTAAAAAGCGAAGCGCTGTTTTGCGAAACAGCGGTTGCTTCTGATTTAGTATTTTCAGTTTTATTATTCTTGCATGATGATATAATCGCTAACGCAAATAAAAAAAACAATAATTTTTTTATTGATGAAAATAAAAGATGCATAATATTATTTTTATTAAAAATTAAAAATTAAAGATCAAAAATTTTTACATCAATAATGCAGCCAAAGAGTTATTTAAAATAACAGAGAAACGCCATTAGCAAATTTATTTTCATGATTGAGCAACCACTTTTTTCGCGCCAATCCGCCGCCGTAACCAACAAGACTTCCGTCAGAACCTATTACGCGGTGGCACGGAACTATAATATTAAGTTTGTTTCGGCCATTGGCTGAAGCTGCAGCCCGTATTGATTTTGAGTCGCCCAGCCGTTGAGCCAACTGAAGATAACTTATCGTTTTGCCAAATGGAATTGTAATTAATTCTTTCCATACTTTTTGTTGAAATGCAGTTCCGGTTTGTTGTACAGGAAGATCAAATATTTTTCTTTTGCCTGAAAAATATTCATCAAATTGTTTGATGCATTTTTGTAAAATCTTTTTTTCTTTTGAAGGTAATTCGTCATCGCCAGATGATGATTTTGTTTCCTCATCAATGTATAAAAGTTCGCAGATGTAATTACCGGAAACTTTTATTTTAATAATACCAACGGGCGAATGATACAACATAGAAACAAATATTAATCATCTAATAATTTAGCCAAAAAAATTAAATCATTTTTTTTGTAAAGAGAAGTATCGTTGGTGAAACATTTTGCATATTCTTCAAGAAGGTGCTGAATAATTCGCTTGTTGCCAAGTTGCCTGAAATAAGACGGAGTGGGTGGTACAGAAATTCGTTTGAAATAATTTTCTACATCTTTATGTGAATAAATTTGTCCGTTAAGCGGATCAATATAAAAATTTATTTTTTCACTTTTTTGTTTTGTAGGATTGGGAAAATTATAATCAACATCAAAATAGCCAAGAATAAATTGCTTTGGAATATTGATGGCGCGTACCGGAATATCGAGCAGCTCGCATACAATCAGGTACAGGATTCCGTTAGTAATAGCGTTTCCTTTTTTTTGTTCAATCACTTTAGTTATTAAAAAATCTTCAGGATAATCGTAAGAAACTTCATTGCCTTTGAGTTTATAATAACTGTACAAAATTCCTGTAATTACATTCACTTGTTCAAGCGGAGTAAGATAGCTGTTCAACTCAAGCCAGATGTTTCTTCTTATTTTTTCCATCTCCTGCAATGTAGTGGTGGCGTTCATTTCAGGGTAGTGATAGCGCGAAGCAAGCAGCGCGCCTTGCAACAATTCGCATGAACCGTTTTTCCAATTGGTGAAATCTTCAACCAGGTCTCTGAAATGCAAACGATGAATAAGCATTTCAATTCTTTCCTGCACATTATGGTCGGGAGTGTTTTCCCATAAATTTTCAAGATTGGGAATAATAGCCCGCCCGATGGAAACAATGCGGTCGCTTACGGAACCGAAAACTTCTTCATCGGGATCGTCAATTAGATGAAAGAGTGCAGATATTTCTTTACTTTCCTGCATGGCAAGCGCTTGAAAATTTTATATTATTTCTGTAAAGATAAATAAGTAAAATGTACCCTGCTGCAAATAAAAATAAATGTGGATGAAAAATTAGTATTGCAATTGAAAAGATGTGAATAATTTTTTTCTTTTTTAAAATAAATCGTTTTAATGAAATGGAAAATCTTGGTGATAGGATCAACTTTAAAAATTACTTTATCTTCATAATTTTAATTAGCTAATACTAAGATTTTTTTTAATATCTCATAACAAATAAATGAACTTCTTTTTTAAATATCTTTCTGAAAACATTCTTTCAAAAAAAATAGATAAAAACAGTTTTCCTTTTTCCCAAAATTTATTTTGGGATACTTCAATTGAAAAAATAGATATTGAAAAGCATAAAGATTATATTATTGAAAGAGTACTAAGCCGCGGGCTGCTGGCCGATTTTTATTTTTTACTGCAACTTTATACTTCCGAAGAAATAACGGACGCTGTAAAAAAAAGTAAAACGCTTGATAAAAAAACGATAAATTTTTGCAGTCATTATTTTAAGATACCTATAAATGAATTGCATGCTTCATCTTTTTACAGTTGATCCTGTTTTATATGAGCTGTTGCAAAAAATTTTTAAAACTGCACTCATAAAAAATAATTTTGCTCTAGCCGGTGGCACTTCGTTGGCTCTGCAAATAGGACATCGTAAATCTATTGACCTGGATATTTTTAATCCGAATGAGTTTGATGTTAAAGAATTAGAAATTGTATTATCAACAAGCAATGATTATACTTTTAAATATAGGGCTAATAATTCCAGGATGTTGTTTGGGGATATAAATGATATAAAATGCGATTTTGTAAATGAGCCTGCTTCTTTGTTGGAATCATTTATTGTTATGGATGGTATAAATTATTTTAGTGTGAAAGATATAGCTGCCATGAAATTGCACACTATTTGCGGAAGAGGAAAGAAAAAAGATTTTTTTGATGTCTATGCACTGCTGCAGCTTTATAGCCGCGAAAAACTGATTGAATGGTTTACGCAAAAATATGATGAAACACAACTGATTTTTTTATGGCGCAGCATTTTATATTTTGAAGATGCAGAAAATGATCCGGATATTGATGGTTTTCCACCTTATACTAAAAATTGGGAAGAAATAAAAAATATTATTACGACTGCTTTTTCTTATTGAAATTTTAAATCACTCTTCAACCAATTTTCCAATCTTTCCTTTTCCACCTGCAAAAAAAATACTTTTTCCTTTCTTTGCTTTTCTGCAAACATTAAAACTTTCTTTGGAAATCCATTTCCACGAATAGCCATCATCGTTAGATATATCAACTCCGTTCAGTCCGCAAGCGATCCATTTTTTATCATCAATATATTCCACACAACTTCTGTAACCAAAAGGGGGCGTTAATGGATATGTCCATGTATTTCCGCCATCTTTAGTAATTACACAATTTTTATAAATTGAGTCGGGCTTTATAAAATCGCCGCCAACAACAATAAATATTTTTTTATTTTTTATTGCGATAGAATTAGCGCCGGTAGTGGATGTTCCTTGTACAATCGGCAAATCAATAATTTTATTTTTTATAAATAATCTTGAAACCAACCCGCCTGTAACAAACGCTGCGGCATCGTTTCCATATTTTCTGATGTTGGTTCCGCTGGCCGCAAAACACGCTTCGCCACTATCGGCAATTGGATAATTTTTTTCGGGAATATTTTTCCATGTGTTGCCTCCATCAAAAGTTCGCGCAATAAAAAATTTTCCATTAATGGGATCGCCGATAACAATTCCGCTTTGTTCATTCCAGAATTCCATTGCATCCAAAAACATTCCTTTGGTTTTATTTTCATAAACCATCTTCCATGTTTCGCCACCATCAATTGTTCTTAAAACATATGCGGGCGAATCAACACCCATTATTACAGCAATGTTTTCATCAAAAGCTTCAATATCACGAAAATCATTTTTTGTAAAATCCTTTACCTGCAACCATTTCCACGTGTTTCCGCTGTCAATTGATTTTCCGATCATTCCATTGCTTCCGCTTACCCAAATAATTTTATCGTTTACAACACTTAATCCTCGTAAAGAAGTTTTCGTTCCGCTGTTTATAATTTTTATTTGTTGCGCATAAATATTGGAACAAATAAAAATGAATAAAAGAAAAATATTTTTCATTTGATAAATTGTTTTGTGTCGCAAAGATTGCAAAGTTAAACGCAAAATTTCGCAAAGTTTTTCTTCATACTTCGTAAATCTTAAGAGTTTTTAAGCCCCTTCTCTGGAGGGGTTTGGGGAGCCTGTTTTTTCTTACTTTTGACGCATGAGTTATAATTATCTTCCGCTCGATGCCAGTGAGCTTACATTTCAACAAGTAAAAAATTTTTTAAAATACAAACAATTAATATCAATAACATTTGCTGCGCATGATGCTATTTTAAAATGCAGAAAATATTTAGATGAAAAATTAAGCACATCGGATGAACTTTTCTATGGCATCAATACCGGCTTTGGTTTTTTACAAAATGTGCAGATAGATAAAGAACAATTACGCACATTGCAAAGTAATTTATTATTATCTCATGCCTGTGGAATGGGAGAGGAAGTGCCAGATGAAATTGTAAAACTCATGATGATGCTCAAAATAAAATCATTGAGCTATGGATATTCGGGCATTGGTATAGAAGTAGTGAAACGCTTGCTGGATATGCATAACAACGATATGCTTCCGGTTATTTATACACAAGGATCATTGGGTGCATCGGGCGATCTGGCGCCGCTTAGCCATTTGAGTCTTCCATTAATTGGAATGGGCGAAGTAAATTATGAAGGAAAAAAAATTGCTGCTGAAGAAGCTTTAAAAAAATTGAATTGGAAGCCAATTGAACTGCAAAGTAAGGAAGGGCTTGCTTTAATTAATGGCACACAATTTATGAGCGCTTACGGATTATGTTGCCTTATACATTCAGAAAAGTTATTGAATTGGGCAAATTTAATTGCAGCAATTTCTTTTGATGCATTTGATGGCAATATGGATTCGCTTAATGAAAAACTTCAGTTAATAAGAGATCATCCGGGACAGGTTTCTGTTGCAGCATGTTTAAGAAAATTTTTAAATGGAAGTGAAATTGCTTCGCAGCAAAAATCAAAATCACAGGATCCATATTCGTTCCGATGTATTCCGCAAGTTCATGGCGCTACAAAAGATGCTTATGATTTTGTATTAAAAACTTTTTTAAAAGAAATTAATTCGGTTACTGATAATCCAAATATTTTTCCTGATGATGATTTGATATTAAGCGGCGGAAATTTTCACGGACAACCATTAGCATTATGTTTGGATTTTCTTGCAATCGCAATGAGTGAACTGGCTAATATTTCTGAAAGAAGAATTTATCAGTTATTAAGCGGTCAAAGAAATCTGCCATTGTTTTTAGTAAAAAATCCGGGATTGAATTCTGGTTTAATGATTCCGCAATACACTGCTGCAGGGATTGTAAGCGAAAACAAACAATTGTGCACACCGGCTTCTGTTGATTCTATTTCATCAAGTAACAACCAGGAAGATCATGTGAGCATGGGCGCTAACGCGGCAACAAAATGTTTGCGTGTAGTTAATAATGTAGAAAAAGTTTTAGCGATAGAATTATTATCAGCAGTCCAGGCAATCGAATACAGAAGGCCAATGAAATCTTCATCAGCGTTGGAAAAAATTATTATAGCTTTCCGTGAAAAAATTTCTTTTAATGAAGCTGATAGATTTTTACATGATGATATGATGAAAGCCATGGAGTTTATGAAAGAATATGAATTATAAAATATTTCACGCAAAAGCGCTAAGATAAATCAAGTTGCAAAAAAACTTCTTTGCGACTTTATCTTCTTTGCTTCTTTGCGTGAAATCAAAATTGTAAATTTGATAAAACATTTTTTTATGAAATCATTTGAAGAAATAAAAAAAGAACTTCATGAATATATTGACAACATCAATGATGAAGAAACATTAATGATCGTTCATGAAGATGTAGCTTCTTATCTTAAAAAAGAATCGGAGACTGAAGAGGATGATGAATTAACTGAAGAACAGGAAAAACAATTGGAAGAAGCCATAAGGCAGGTGGATGCAGGAGAATTTATTTCAGAGGAAGAATATTTAAAAGCAACTGCCAGATGGCGTACAAAATAAGAAAGAGTAAAGAATTTTTACATAACGTACTTAGGGTTCAAACTTATATTGAAAAAGAATGGGGAATTAAATCTTCCGAAAAATTTCAATCAATTTTGGATTCAAAAATTAATAGTCTTTCTATTAATCCCAAAATAGGCAGCTCAATTGCGAAAAATAAACACATTCGTAAACTTACAATTACAAAACATAATAAAATTTATTACCGGGTCCAAAATAATGAGGTCATTATTTTGGCACTGTTTGAATCAAAACAAAATCCAAAAAGAAATAAATATGAATAACATTTTTGCATCTGCAAAATCTTTTAATCTTTAAATTATGGTTCAAACAACTTACGATCCCATAAAATATAAAACACCAACAGGCACAAAATTAAATTGCAAAGGCTGGATTCAGGAAGCAGCATTGCGAATGTTATTAAATAATCTGAATCCCGAAGTGGCTGAAAAGCCCGATGAGCTTATTGTTTACGGCGGCCGTGGAAAAGCAGCAAGAAATTTTGAAAGCCTTGATCTTATTATTAAAGCATTGAAAGATTTGGATAATGATGAATCGCTTTTAATACAAAGCGGCAAACCTGTGGGCATTTTAAAAACACATCCCAATGCTCCGCGTATTCTTATTTCCAATTCACAATTGGTTCCTAAATGGGCAACGTGGGAACATTTTGACGAATTAGAAAAAAAAGGGTTAATGATGTTCGGACAAATGACTGCAGGCTCATGGATATACATCGGCAGCCAGGGAATTGTGCAGGGAACGTATGAAACATTTGGAGCGGTTGCAAAAAAACATTTTAAAGGAACACTTAAAAATACATTAAGCATTACAGCAGGATTGGGTGGAATGGGCGGAGCACAGCCACTTTCAATTACCATGAATGAAGGAGTGGCATTAATTGCAGAAGTGGAAAAATGGAGAATTGAAAAAAGAATTGAAACAAAATATCTTGATGAAATGATTGAAGATATTGATGAAGCAATTGATAAAGCAGTAAAATTAAAAGAAAATGGAAAGGCCTGGAGTATAGGCGTGCACTGCAATGCAGTTGATTTATTACAAAGATTAATTGAAAGAAATATTAAAGTTGATGTGTTAACCGATCAAACATCGGCGCACGATCCATTGATTGGTTATGTGCCGCATACACTTTCAACTGAAGCAGCAGCAGCGTTGCGCGAATCGAATCCTGAAAAATATATTTCTCTTGCGTATGATAGTATGAAGTTGCATGTGCAACTAATGCTTGAGTTACAGAAAAAAGGCGCTATTACTTTTGATTATGGTAATAACTTACGGGCACGGGCACACGAAGCAGGTTTGCAAAATGCTTTTGATTTTCCCGGATTTGTTCCTGCATATATTCGTCCTTTATTTTGCAAAGGCAAAGGCCCTTTTCGTTGGGCAGCGTTAAGCGGAGATCCGGAAGATATTCGTATAACCGACACCGTTATGATGGAATTATTTCCCGAAAATGAAGGAATGATCCGCTGGATAAAAATGGCGCAGCAAAAAATTGCTTTCCAGGGATTGCCTGCACGAATTTGCTGGATAGGGCAGGGAGAAAGAGAAAAAGCAGGGATTGCATTTAATGATTTGGTAAAAAATAAAAAAGTAAAAGCGCCGATTGTTATTGGCCGCGATCATTTAGATACTGGCTCTGTTGCAAGCCCCAATCGTGAAACAGAAGCAATGCTCGATGGCAGCGATGCTGTTGCTGATTGGCCAATACTTAATGCGCTTGTAAATACTGCGGGTGGCGCAAGTTGGGTGAGTCTGCATCATGGAGGCGGAGTGGGTATGGGTTACAGCATTCATGCAGGAATGGTTATAGTGGCGGATGGTACAGATGAAGCTGCAGATAAACTTGCCCGTGTGTTGCGCAATGATCCGGGCATTGGTATTATTCGTCATGCAGATGCTGGTTATGACATTGCAAAAGATTATGCACGAAAATTTAATTTGGATATTAAAGAGAGATTAAACGATTAAAAATTATTTTAATAAAAATGCAGAAACTTCGAGTATGCTTCACCGTTAGTGCTCATAATAAAAGCAACACCAATATTTTTAATTTATAAACTTTAATAATAATTTTCACATTCCAATCTCATCATCTTTTCACATTATTGCATACTTTTATTTCTTTAAAGAAAATTTCAATGAAAACTTTTATTACCTCTTCCATTTTATTATTAAGCTTTATTATTTTTTCACCAAATATTTCAGCGCAGGATTCTTCAATTTATAATAAGAATGAAGTATTTGATCCTGTGTTTATGCCGCAGACGGCAACGGAGTTCAGAAGTGCCAACGGCGCACCCGGACCAAAGTATTGGCAAAATAGTGCGAGCTATATCATTCATTCAACATTAGATGAAAAAGATACCACGCTTAAAGGTGATGTAACTATTAGTTATACCAACAACAGTCCTGACGAATTAAAATATTTATGGCTGCAGCTCGATCAAAATCTTTTTAATCCTGATTCACGCGGAGCAGCAGCAACGCCGGTTTCAGGCGATCGCTTTGATGTGAAAGGTTATACCAAAGGCGGTTATCATATTCAATCTGCATCTGTTTTTTATAAAGGAAAAACATATAAAATAGATCCCGTTATTACCGATACACGAATGCAACTGCGTTTACCCTTCACCGTTAGACCTAATGGTGATAAAATAAATATCACCGTAAATTATTTCTTTTCTATTCCACAATATGGCGCCGATCGCATGGGAAGATTATATTCAAAAAATGGTGTTATATATCAATTAGCACAATGGTATCCGCGCATGTGTGTGTACGATGATGTGCAGGGATGGAACACACTTCCTTACATGGGGCTTGGAGAATTTTATTGCGAATATGGTAACTTCGATTATTACGTTACTGTACCTGCGGATATGATTGTTGCGGGCTCTGGCGATTTGCAAAACCCTCAACAAGTATTAACGGCAACTGAAATAAAAAGACTCAATGAAGCACGCGGAAGCGACAGTACTGTAGCCATTATTAAAGAAAATGAAATCGCATCTTCGGCTATGCGTCCCATAAAAAATGGAATGCTTACCTGGCATTATAAAATGCATAATTCGCGTGATGTTTCATGGACGGCGTCCAAGGCATTTATGTGGGATGCAGCGCGAATCAATTTTTCTTCCGGCAGAAAAGGAATTTCAATGGCTGTATATCCTGTTGAAAGTAAAGGCTACAATGCTTATGGCCGCTCCGCTCAATATTTAAAACAAAGCATAGAATTTTATTCAAAAAATTATTTTGAATATCCCTGGAATTCTGCCGTAGTGGTTGCCGGCGTTGCATTAGGAATGGAATATCCCGGAATTGTTTTTTGCAGTTATAAAATTGGCAAAGCAAATTTATGGCATGATGTAACACATGAGATTGGCCACAATTGGTTTCCGATGATTGTGGGTACAAACGAAAGACGTTTCATGTGGATGGATGAAGGCATGAATACTTTTATAAATGGATATTCTTCCAATTGGTTTAACCATGGTGAGTATGGTGATACTACTCACAGAAGCATTTTAGGAATGGCGCGGACTTTGGTGAGAAGTAAAGATCCTTTAATGACTCCTCCTGAATCAATAAGTCTTAATGATTATGGACAATATTATTCTAAAACTGCAACAGGCTTAAATATTTTACGTAACAGCGTTATTGGCGCGGCAAGGTTTGATTATGCATTTAAAACATACATCAGCCGGTGGGCTTTTAAGCATCCGCAGCCAGAAGATTTTTTTAGAACAATGAATGATGCTGCCGGCGATAATCTCAATTGGTTTTGGAAAGAATGGTTTTATGAAACATGGAAGTTGGATCAATCCGTAAAAGGAGTGAAGTATGTAAATGATAATCCTGCTAATGGTGCATTAATCACGATTGAAAATTTGCAACAAATGGCGCTCCCTGCAATTGTAAAGATTACTGAAAAAAATGGTAATACTCAAGAAATAAGATTGCCTGTAAACATCTGGCAGCGCAATGCTGAATGGACTTTCAAATATAATTCTACTTCGCCGATAACTTCAGTTATTTTAGATCCCAATACTGAATTACCGGATATTAACCGTAAAAACAATAGTTGGACAGGAAATGAATAAATTATGTGCCATTAACAATTGGCTGATAAAAAAAAGTATTAGTTTTAAATTTTTGATTAAACAAAATGTTTGTTGAATTTTTAAATTAAAATAAAGGCCAGCTTTTTTTCAAATAAAGAATTAGCATCAATAGTATGAACTTCTGATGTTTAAAGAAATTAAATATTTTCTTAAAAACTAAAAAATTAAACTATAAATAATTGCTGCTAAAAGCCCTCCTGCCAATGGCCCAAAAATAGGCACCAGCGCATATTTCCAATCACTTGTTCCTTTATTTGAAATAGGTAATACCTGATGCATAATGCGAGGGCCAAGGTCTCGAACAGGGTTAATTGCATAACCAGTTGGGCCGCCAAAACTCAATCCAATTGCCAACACTAACAAAGCAACGGGCAAAGCATCCAACGCACCCAAACTATTAGCAGGTGAAACAATAAATAATACGCCCAAAACAAAAATAAATGTTGCTAAAAATTCTGTAAGAAAATTATAACCCGCGCTTTTTATAGCAGGGCTTGTTGCAAAGGTCATTAAAATACCTTCGGCATTATCAGTAGCTTTATAATGTTGCAAATAAGAAAGCCACACAAGCACGCTGCCAGCCATTGCGCCTAACAATTGACCTGCTAAATATTGCGGAACTACATCTGCTGATATTTTTTTTGTGTACCACAATGCAATGGTTACTGCAGGATTGAGATGTGCGCCGCTTGATGCAGCAGAAATATAAACGCCAACAAAAACTGCCATTGCCCAACCGAATGCAATAACGATCCAGCCACTATTGTGGCCTTTTGTTTTGTTTAAAATTACATTAGCAACAACACCATTTCCTAAAGCAATTAAAATGGCTGTTCCAATAAATTCGCTTAAAAAAATTGACATGAGAAGAGTTTAAGTTAAGAATTATGAATTATTGATTATTGAATTTCTGATTTATTGATTTATTTTTTTGCAGATTTTTTTTAATTTTTCATTTTTTACCTATTGCTATTGCCTATTGCCCATTGTTTATTAACCATCCACAACTCACTAACCCGCCCAGATCTGCGCTGCATTAACGGCTTTCTTCCATTGATGAATTTCTTTTTGCCTGTCTTTTTCATTCATATTTGGAATAAAATTTTTTTCTGCTTCCCAATAATTTTCAATCTCTGCAATGTCTTTCCAGAAACCAATTGCAAGCCCTGCAAGATATGCAGCGCCTAATGCAGTTGTCTCAGTAATTTTCGGACGAATCACTTTGCAGTTTAATACATCGCTTTGAAATTGCATTAATAAATCATTTGCAGTTGCGCCGCCATCCACTCTTAATTCTGTAATCGGCAAAGATGCATCTTCATTCATTGCATGCAATACATCCATTGTTTGCAATGCAATACTTTCAATAGATGCTCTTGCAATGTGCGCTGCTGATGTGCCGCGAGTAATGCCCACCATTGTGCCTCTTGCAAACTGGTTCCAATAGGGCGCTCCAAGCCCTGTAAATGCAGGAACAAAATAAACGCCGCCATTATCATTAACTGATGTTGCCAATGTTTCTACATCAGCAGAAGTTTTAATAATTCCTAATCCATCACGCAACCATTGCACAACAGCGCCGCCAATAAATACGCTGCCTTCCAAAGCATACGTTGTTACATTATTAATTTTCCATGCAATGGTTGTAAGCAAATTATTTTTACTTAACACTGGTTTATCTCCTGTATTCATCAGCATAAAACAGCCGGTACCATAAGTATTTTTTACCATGCCCGGCTTCATACACATCTGCCCGAAAAGCGCTGCCTGCTGGTCTCCCGCAATGCCGCTGATGGGAATTTTATTTGCTGTAAATATTTCTTCAGTATATCCATACACTTCGCTGCTCGATTTTACTTCGGGTAATATGGATGCAGGAATATCAAACAATTTTAATAATTCTTCATCCCATTGTAATGCATGAATATTAAACAACATTGTTCGTGATGCGTTGCTAACGTCTGTCGTGTGTGCGTTCCCGTTAGTAAGTTTATATAAAAGCCATGTATCAATTGTTCCAAAACATAAATCGCCATTGTTTGCTTTTTCTCTTGCACCCGATACATTATCTAAAATCCATTTTAGTTTTGTTGCAGAAAAATATGCATCAATAACAAGTCCCGTTTTTTGCTGAATATTATCAGCATAGTTTAATTTTTTTAATTCATTACAATACGCAGATGTACGCCTGTCCTGCCATACAATAGCATTATAAATTGGTTGTTGCGTGTGTCTGTCCCATACTACAGTCGTTTCTCTTTGGTTAGTAATGCCAATGGCAGCTATATCATGAATGGTGAGCCCTGCTTTTAAAATCACTTCTGTAGCAACGCTCAATTGTGTGTACCAGATTTCATTTGCATCATGCTCTACCCAACCGGGTTGAGAAAATATTTGTGTAAATTCTTTTTGCGCTACTGCTTTTATTGCGCCGTGTTTATCAAAAATAATAGCACGTGAGCTGGTAGTTCCCTGGTCGAATGATAAAATATATTTTGACATGAATTGGTAAATGAAGCAAATTAATTTTTATAAAAATACAATATAAAGTAATCAGGTGTATTTCAAATTTGATTGATGATAGCCCAATAAAAATTTGATTGAATAATTTATTGAGAAACAAAATATAATTGTATTATAATTTTCATCATTGTCATTAACGCAATAAAAAATAAAAATGTATAATAATAATGCTTTGAAAATAAATCGGATTGATAAATTTGGAGAAGAGAGGTATTGCATATATTTTTAGTGTTGGCAGAAATGCGATTTGACAACTTTCAATTTTAAAATTTAAGCAATGACAAATCTTAATTACATATCACCTTCTTTTATTGTCGGAAACTTGAAAGCTGCGGTTTCATTTTATGTAAATAAGCTTGGGTTTGAAGTTCAACACATCAGTCCAGACGAGAACCCTTTTTTTGCTATTGTTGGTCGTGATAATGTTTCTATCATGTTGAAGGAAATTACACCTGACATAAAACCAATTCCAAATTCTAAACGACATGAATGGGCACGTTGGGATGCTTATATTTCTACTGCAGACCCAGATACTTTGTTTAATGAATATCGTTCAAATGGCGTATCATTTAAGCAATCTATTCAAGATGACGATGATGGTTTGCGTGGCTTTGAAATAACAGATGCTGATGGATATGTTTTGTTTTTCGGACGACCTAAATCTTAACAAAAATAAATTTTTATAAACACTTTACTTAGTTACAAGCCTATTATTGTTTGACACAAGTGTTTCAGTTCAACATAAAAAATAATTCATTTCCTCTCTTCTTTAATGATTCACGTAATCTCCACGATTTACCCTCAATTTTTTGTACCTTGTGAATGATTTGTAATTTATAATTGTATTTAAAAATAATCCGCCATGTCAAAGAGAAATTATTCCGTCTTCCTTTTAATTTTAGGGTTTCTGCTCTTCATCAGTCGAAAAAGTTTTGCGCAATCAGAAGTATTGTCAAATGGTTCAACAGCGCCAATGTTCGCTGCTAAAGCCAGCCTTGCGGGCAACGCATTTGATTTTGCATTAAAGAAAGCACTTGCCAATGGACCGGTGGTATTATACTTCTATCCTTCCGCATATACAGGTGGTTGTGATCTGGAAGCACATACTTTCGCCGAACTCAAAGATAAATTTACTGCAGCAGGAGCCACGATTATCGGCGTATCAGCAGATGATATTCAGCGACTGAATTCGTTCTCATCTGATCCTAATTACTGTGCAGGAAAATTCCCTGTGGCTTCAGACTCGGATGGTAAAATTGCAGCAATGTATGGATTGCAATTGATTCCTCCACAAGCCGAAGCCAAAGATTTGCGGGGCGTGCAGATTACGCATGGCTTCATCCCGCGGACTACATTTGTTATTGATAAAAATGATAAAATTGTAGCTGTCTTTTCATCTAAGACCGATCATATATCGCCTGATGAACATGTAAAAAAATCATTAGCAATTGTAACGAACTTATAGTTAGCCCTTTAAGAAATAAAAATATAAATAATAAACGCTTTGAAAATAAATCCGATTATTAAATTTGGAGAAGCGAGACATTGCGTATATTTTAATGTTCGTGGCCATATTATTTGACCAGCTTTTATGCCAGACTTTAAAGAAATCATAGACCAATATTTAGATAAGAAACGTTCATTCAGACAGCATAGGGACGACATAATTTCGTTGTTTCAAGTTGCTCTTGAAAACACTTTGCTTCCAGACAAAAGCTGGTTTGGTTTTCCCCCGACAAAAGCGAGTTTAAGCATAATGTTCGGACACATTTATTTAATCGGAATTTTTGAAAGAAGAATTGAAATAATCGTTGACACAGATATTAGCAAAGAAATTGGTTTCATGACAAGAATAGTCGGCACATCAAAACCAAGCGGACTAAACTTGTATTGGGTTTCTACTGACTTTGCTGACATTAAAGAATTAGTTGCAAACGAAAAAATTTGGCAACATTATAGAGTTGCTTCTTTAAAAGTTGACAGCTCACCAAGCAT
>JAICZH010000113.1 GCA_025933775.1 Chitinophagaceae bacterium | reverse complement strand
GTGGATAGGTTCCGACAAAGGCATTTATGTAGCAGATATGAAACAGGGAACGCTGACTTCCATCAGTACAAAAGAAGGCTTATCTAATAATACCATTTCATCAATGGTTGAATACAATGATGAAGTAATTGTTGGCACTTATAATTCGGGAAATATTATAACTCCAAAACTTCCTGACAATATAAACGGAAATTGGAATGTATCCCGTTTGGCCAAATCTGAAGGACTGGGTGATCTAACTGGAAGCTGGGACGTAAATATTGTTACCCAAAAAGGCCAATACCTGTGGGGAGACCAGGGAATTACCATCATCAATCAAATTAAAAAAGAGCAGGATAGTGCTGCTACCTATATTACCGGAATAAGTATCATGAATGAGCCGATGAATTTTGCAAACAAAGTTTCTATGAATGAACATGACACTTTGTGGACTACAGATTCTTTTTATGTAAAAGGCCAAAAAATTCCAAATACGGGTTATGAACAACAAGGGAAGCTTCGCTGGGACAGTGTTTCCGGGCCTTATAATATGCCGGTAAATCTACAAATACCTTACAATCAGAATTATTTGCAGTTTCAATTTGCACAGGCAAACTTAGGCAGGCAGGACAGCGTTTTGTATAGTTATATTTTAGAAGGAATAGATAAAAAATGGAGTCCCGTCAGTGAAAAAACTTTTACCGATAATTATCTGAATCTGCCTTCGGGAGAATATACTTTTAAAGTTCGCAGTAGAGGCCTCAATGGTAAATGGGGAACGCCTGCAATTTTTAAATTTACCATCTCACCACCGTGGTACAAAACCTGGTGGGCATATACTATTGTTGCTTTATTAGGGATTGGCTTGTTAAGATTATATATTGTTTATCGTTCAAGAAAATTGCAAAAAGAAAATAAGATACTCGAAGATAAAGTTGCGCATCGCACGAGTCAATTGAATAAATCTCTCGAAGATTTAAAAGCAACCCAATCTCAATTAATTCAATCAGAAAAAATGGCTTCGCTTGGTGAACTCACTGCAGGCATTGCACATGAAATACAAAATCCTTTAAATTTTGTAAATAATTTTTCAGAAGTAAATACAGAATTAACAGAAGAATTAAAAGAAGAATTAAATAAAACAAATCTTTCTCCTTCAGAAAAATTACCAATCGAAAAAATTGCTGATGACATCAGGGCCAACCAGGAGAAAATAAATTTTCATGGCAAACGTGCCGATGCTATTGTAAAAGGGATGCTGCAACACAGCCGCAACAGCAATGGGCAGAAAGAACCCACCAACATCAATGCTTTAGCTGATGAATATTTACGATTGGCTTATCATGGATTGCGGGCAAAGGATAAATCTTTTAATGCAACAATGAAAACCGATTTTGATGAAAACATTGGCAAAATAAATATTATAGCACAAGATACAGGCAGGGTAATTCTTAATTTAATTACCAATGCATTTTATGCAGTTACCGAAAAAAAGAAAACAGCAGGTGCAGGCTATGAGCCAACAGTTACAGTAAGCACGGCAAAGAAAGATGATAAAGTTTTAGTTAGCGTAAAAGACAATGGCAATGGCATTCCTCAAAAAGTTTTGGATAAAATATTTCAGCCATTCTTTACAACAAAGCCTGCAGGAGTGGGAACAGGATTGGGCTTATCTTTAAGTTATGATATTGTAAAAGCACAAAAAGGAGAATTGAAGGTTAATACTAAAGAAGGTGAAGGAACTGAATTCACAATTTTTTTACCTGCATAAAGTATTTATTTTACATTTATTTAAACCATACAAAGAAGCATGAAAATTTTAGTTGTTGATGATGAAAAAGATATGGAAATTTTATTTCAACAGCGTTTCCGAAAAGAAATTCGCGATCATGAAGTACAATTTGCATTTGCCTCTTCGGGAGAGGATGCGCTTACCTATCTTTCTCAAATGGAACATGAAGCCGTATTAATTCTTTCGGATATCAATATGCCCGGAATGAGCGGGCTTGAATTATTAAGGCACATAAAAGAAAAATATGAAAATCCGCCACCTGTTGTAATGATGATAACTGCTTACGGTGATACAGAAAATTATAATCAGGCAATGAAATTAGGCGCCGATGAATTTCTTACCAAGCCGGTTGATTTTAATTTATTAAAGCAAAAATTAAAACTAAAAAATTAATGGCAAAGATTTTAGTGGCAGATGACGAAGCAGATCTGGAAGCGCTCATTAAGCAAAAATTCAGGAAGGAGATAAGAGAAAATACTTATGAGTTTATTTTTGCTGCCAATGGAAATGAAGCGCTGAAAAAATTACAACAGGAAAATGAGATTGATGTCTTGTTAAGTGATATTAATATGCCTGAAATGGATGGGCTTACGTTGCTTTCCAAATTAAATGATCTCAAGTTGCTTACCAAAGCAGTTATTGTATCCGCTTATGGCGATATGGAAAATATACGAATCGCCATGAACCGCGGCGCATTTGACTTTGTATGCAAGCCGGTAAATTTTCAGGACCTTGGCATTACCATTCAAAAAACTTTAGAGTATGTATCCCAGCTGCATAAAACGCTCGATGCTATCAAAGAAAATAATATTTTAAAATTATACGTTGATAAAACGGTTTTAAATTTTATGAATGGCCGCGAATTTGAAACCCAACTGATGGCCAATGAAACTATCGAAGCTACTGTTGTATTTATTGATATTTCCGGCTTTACCGCTATTACGGAAAAAGAGCCTGCTGATGTAGTTGTAAAATTGCTCAATAAATATTTCGATATAATGGTAAAAGAAATTATTGCACAGGATGGTTATGTAGATAAATTTATTGGAGATGCCATACTAGCTGTTTTTAAAGGTAACTTTCATTTGGACAGAGCCATTGATGCTAGCCTTGCAGTTCGTAAAAATATTGAAGAGTCAGAACAAAATTCATCCCCGGTATCATTTCATCCAATGGTTTCTGTTGGTATAGATAGCGGAGAAATGATTTCCGGAAACATTGGTTCGGCTCAGTTGCGCCGTCTCGATTATACAGTTATCGGCGATGTGGTGAACACAGCTCAACGATTGCAGGATGCTGCAAAGCCAGGCCAGATACTTATTTCAGAACAATCCTGGAATAAAGTGAAAGAGTCGTTTAATTGCAAACCCGTTGATCACATAAAAATGAAAAACAAATCAAAATCTTTTATGGCTTATGAAGTTTTAGATTAAAAAAAATTAATGATCCAATATTTTTAGTGCTCAATTAAAATATTATTTTTATTTCTTTGATTGATTCCTCCCCTTTTGATATAAACTGGCTGCATTAATCCACTATTTCTTTTGAGATTATTTTCAAATTTTATTTTAATAAATGGCAAAGTCATATAAAATATTCATTTGGAAAAAAGCGCCATTTCTTCGTGTACTCGTTCCCGTTATACTCGGAATTATAGCAGGTTATTATTTAAAATTGAATATTCATGTTATAATTATTCTTTCCATTATACTCATTGCTTCTTTTATTATTTTAAATACTTTACCGCTCGCTTATCGTTTTAAATTGCAGGCATTAAACGGAATTATTGTAACTGCTTTTATAATTAATGCAGGATCTTTTTTAGTATGGAACAAAGATATTCGCAATCATAGCAACTGGTATGGAAACCACTACAGCAGCAGCTCTTACATTGTTGCAACTATAAGCGAGCCGCCTGTTGAAAAAAATAAATCTTATAAAGCGCTTGTAAACGTTGATGCAGTTATTAACCATGATTCGATATATAAAACGACAGGGAAATTGCTGCTTTATTTTGCTAAAGATTCAGGTGTAAATAATATTGCTTATGGTAATCGTGTGTTATTTAAAAAAAATTTAAAGCAAATAAAAAACTCCGGAAATCCTGCCGCATTTAACTATGCACGTTATTGCGCTTTTCAACAAATTTTTCAACAATGTTATCTTAAACAAAATGATTGGATTTTATTAAAAGAAAAAAATATTAATCCATACAAAAAAATAATTTTTACAACACGCAATTTTATTATCGGTATAATTAATAAATATATTCCCGACAATGATGAATCGTCCGTAGCAAAAGCTTTGGTTATCGGTTATAAAGTGGATCTGGATAAAGATATGGTACAAGCTTACAGCAATGCAGGCCTGGTGCATTTAATTGTAATTGCAGGTTTGCATCTTGGATTAATTTATTCCTTGTTACTTTGGTTAACAGCCCGCATTTCTTTTTTTAAACGATCACAAAAATTACGTCTTGGTTTCATATTATGTTGCCTTTGGTTTTTTGCCTTGCTTACCGGCGCTTCTCCGCCGGTAATGCGGGCTGTGGTTATGTTTTCTTTTATTGCTGTCGGAAAAATATTGGGCAAAAATTCATCTGTTTACAATTCATTAGCAGCATCCGCTTTCCTTTTGCTTTGCTACGATCCTTTCTCCTTGTGGGATGCAGGGTTTCAGCTTTCTTATTTGGCCGTAACGGGTATCGTAATTACGCAACGATATATTTATAACCGGATTTATTTACAAAATAAATTATTGAGAGAAGCATGGAAAATTGCTTCAGTTTCGCTGGCAGCGCAAGTATTTATTTTACCGGCAAGCCTTTATTATTTTCATCAGATACCTTTACTTTTTGTGCCTTCAAATATTATTGCAATTCCTCTTGCCATCGTTATTCTTTACGGTTGTGTTTTCCTCGTTTTCTTTTCATGGTTTCATTTTTTGGCTTTTTATGTTGGCAAAATACTTGGCGCTTTAATATGGTTGTTGAATCATACTGTACTTTATATAAACTCGCTTCCATTCGCATTATGGACGGGCTTTTCATTTTCTGTTGCAGAAATTATTTTGTTATACATAATCATTATTTGTTTTCTTTTTTGGCTTATTAAAAGAAATATGTTCGCTTTTAAAGCAGGAATTGCTATCGCTTTTCTTTTTACAATTTTTATTACAACTAATAAATGGAATTTCTTCAAACAGAAAAAAATAATTGTATATGATGTGCCATCTTACAGGGCAATAGATTTTATTGAAGGAGATGTTTACCATTTTATTGGCGATAGTGATTTAATGGAAGATGGCTTGTTGCAAAATTTTCATTTAAAACCTGCAAGAATTTTTTATTCATTACATAAAAAAATGGATGATGAGTTTTCTTTATTTCACGAAAATAATTTTTATCAGTTTGGTGATAAAAAAATCATGTTGATTGATTCAGCAATTGATTACAAAACTTCGGGCGAAAAAATAAATGTTGATTATATTGTTATATCAAAAAATCCAAAACTCTTCATACCCAATCTGGCGGCGGTTTTCAATTGCGGCTTGTATATTTTCGATGCTTCCAATCCCTTGTGGAAAATTGAGAAATGGAAAAAAGATTGTGAAGATTTACATTTGCGTTTCCATTCTGTTCCCGAACAGGGTGCATTTGTAACAGATTTATAAATTTATTTCTCACTAATTTTCATGCAAAAAAAAATACAATCGGCGCTCATTTCAGTTTATTACAAAAATGGATTAGAAAATGTCATTCAACTTTTAAAAGAAAAAAATATTACGATTTATACAACCGGTGGCACTCAAAAATTTATTGAAGAATTCGGTGTGCCTTGCATTGCTGTAGAGTCGCTAACCGGCTATCCTTCTATTTTAGGTGGCAGGGTCAAAACCCTGCATCCATCAGTATTTGGTGGTATTCTGGGCAGAAGAGATATGGAAAGTGATTTGAAGGAAATGAAGCAATATAATATTCCTGAAATTGATTTAATAATTGTTGATCTGTATCCTTTTGAAGAAACAGTACAGGCAACTGATGATGAAAAAACAATTATAGAAAAAATAGATATTGGTGGCCCAAGCATGATAAGAGCAGCGGCAAAAAACTTTGCAAACGTTTTAGTGATTGCAGATAAAAGTAATTATGTTAATCTTGAAAATATTTTATCTAACCAAAACGGCGAAACATCTTTGGAAGAAAGAAAACAATTTGCTGCCAAAGCATTTGATGTTTGCTCAGGATATGATATAGCCATTTCAAATTATTTTAATAAAACTTCGTTTATAAATCCATTCAACATTGAAAAAAAAATTTTACGGTACGGCGAAAACCCGCATCAGCAGGCTTCTTTCACCGGAAATCTTTCTGAAATTTTTGAACAATTAAATGGCAAAGAACTTTCTTATAACAATCTTGTAGATGTAGATGCGGCGATACATATTATTAATGATTTTAAAGATCTTACTTCTAAAATAAATTCTGCAGAAGCCATTTTTGCAATTATTAAACATACCAATGTTTGCGGAATTGCGGAACGCGAAAATGTGCATGAGGCATTTACCGCTGCCTTATCCGGCGATCCGGAAAGCGCCTTTGGCGGTGTGCTCATTACTAACGGTGATGTACACACGAAAACTGCTGAAGCATTAAATAATTTATTTTTTGAAGTATTGATTGCTCCGGGTTTTAAAGATGATGCATTAAAAATTCTTCAATCAAAAAAGAACCGGATTATTCTGCAAATAAAAAATTTAGTTCAACCAAAACAAATTTCTAAAACTATTTTAAACGGAATTTTATTGCAGGATATTGATAGTGGAAATTTTAGCGAATGGAATGAAGTTGGCGGAAGAGATTCATCTCCGGAAGAAAAAGAAGATTTAAAATTTGCCAATATTGTTTGCAAGCATTTAAAAAGTAATGCCATTGCCATTGTAAAAAATAAACAACTGATAGGAAAAGGTAGCGGACAAACATCACGCATAGATGCCTTGCGGCAGGCCATTACAAAGGCTTCACAATTTAATTTCGATTTAAAAAATTCGGTTGTGGCAAGCGATGCATTTTTCCCTTTTGATGACTGTGTACAAATTGCAGATAAAGCGGGCGTAACTGCATTCATTCAGCCGGGCGGTTCTATTCGTGATAAAGATTCAATTGAATATTGTAAAAAAAATAATCTCGCAATGGTGATTACAGGGATGCGGCATTTTAAGCATTAAGCAAATCTTCAATTCTCATTCATTCACTTCTGCAAAAAAAATTATTATCTTTATTTTATGAGCGCTGTAAAATTATTACCATATTACACTTATAAAGATTATTGCAACTGGGAAGGCAGATGGGAATTGATTGAAGGAATTCCACATGCAATGAGCCCCGCGCCGAATATGAAGCATCAGTGGATTGTGGCCAATGTAATTTATGAGCTAAAAAGTGCATTAAAAAAATCGAAATGCAAGCATTGCAAAGTATATGATTTTATTAATTTAAAAATTGAAGAAGATACTATTTTACAGCCAGATTGTTCTGTTGTTTGTAAGCCTTCCAAACCGGATTTTCTTGACTTTCCACCCGCATTAGTTGTAGAAATTTTATCCAATACTACTGCGTTGAAAGATAGGATTACCAAATTTTCTGTATATGAAAAATTTGGAATAAAATATTATCTCATCATTGATCCCGAAAAAGAATTGATAGAAATTTATTTGCTTGAAAAATCAAAATATATACTTCAGAAATTTTCACCTGAAAAACTTTTTACTTTTATACTTTCCCGCGATTGCAACATTGGTATTATTATAAAAAATATTTGGGAATAATTTTTAGTTTAAAAATTTTTATTCATTTAAATTTCTTCCCTTCCACATTTCATTAAACGTTTTTTTACTGAAATGCAAATCGCTTCGATGCTGGTTCCAGTCTTTAAATAATTTATTTACCACTTTCGATTTCAAATTGCCATTTCCCATATTCATAAAACCTCTTTTAAGCGAAGATATTTTCCATAATTTCCATGCAGTTTTTTCTGAAAAAGTTGCTAATCCTTCATCAATACTTTCTTTTCTGTTTTCTAAAAGCAATTCATGCAAATTAATTTTTACCGCACACACTTCTGTACAATTGCCGCAAAGTGAAGATGCAAAACTTAAATGTTTATATTCATCCATTCCCTGCAAATGAGGCGTGATCACACTTCCGATGGGGCCGCTGTAAGTAGCGCCGTAACTATGTCCGCCAATATTTTTATAAACGGGACAAGCATTAAGGCAGGCGCCGCACCTGATGCAATACAAACTTTCCCGTTGCTTTGGATTTGCTAAAATTTCAGAACGATTATTATCCAACAATATCACATACATTTCTTGGGGACCATCTTGTTCATTAGTTTGTCGCGGCCCCGAAATAATGCTGCTGTAAACCGTAACTTTTTGTCCGGTTCCGTACGTTGCAAGTAAAGGCCACATCAATGCAAGATCAGTAATTGTTGGAATTACTTTTTCAATGCCAACGATTGCAATATGTGTTTTGGGCCATGCCAT
>JAICZH010000095.1 GCA_025933775.1 Chitinophagaceae bacterium | reverse complement strand
GGACGGCTGAAAATTTTTTCTATTTGTTTTGCCTTTTTCATAATTTCTTATTTTAATTTTTTTATAATTAATTTATTTGAAATGCAAAGTTACGAAACTTGGTATATATTTGTAACCAATTTACTGTTGTAAACTGGTTTCCTTAAGGATACCACTAATTTTTAAAATAAATGACAGAAAAACTTCCATCCAAAGATATGTTAGCGCTTTGCGATGCCATGGATATTTTAAATGGAAAATGGAAAATTGCCATTATGTGCTCGCTCAGCCAAAAGAAAAAAAGATTTAAAGAGCTGCAACGCGATGTAGGAAAAGTTACCGGAAAAATGTTATCAAAAGAATTGAAAGAACTTGAAATGAATGAATTGGTAAATCGCTATGTATTAAATACCAAACCGGTTACGGTTGAGTATGAGCTTACTTCTTATGGAAAAACACTGGAAAAAGTTATTATGGAATTGGTAAGCTGGGGGTTGAGGCACCGCAAAAGAATTTTGCGCAAGAAATAAAAATATTTTTAAAATAATCCAAACAACTGCGAATCAATTTTATTAATAATTATGCCGAGGTCTTCTTCATTTTCTGCAAACTTATTAGTATCGGCATCAATAATTAAAAGCGGGCCTTCTTTGTAGCTGCCAATCCATTTATGATAAAATTCATTGAGTTTTTTTAAATAATCCAGGCGAATATTTTCTTCATATTCGCGGCCGCGTTTTTGTATTTGCGCAACAAGAGTTGGCACCGATGCATTTAAATAAATTAAAAGATCGGGCGGCTTCACCATTGATTTTAATGTTTCAAAAAAAGTATAATAATTGCTGAAATCCCGTTTCGTCATGAGTCCCATATCGTGCAGGTTGGGCGCAAAAATATTGGCATCTTCATAAATCGTTCTGTCCTGAATTACGGTTTCAGTACCACGCTGAATTTCCAATAACTGGTTGAGTCTGCTGTTTAAAAAAAATATTTGCAGATTAAAACTCCATCGCGGCATGTCTTCATAAAAATCGTTGAGGTATGGATTGTGATCCACATCTTCAAATTGCGGAATCCATTTGTAATGCTTGCTTAATAGTTCTGTAAGCGTAGTTTTGCCAGCGCCAATATTTCCTGCAACTGCAATGTGCTTTGGTTTTTTTGCTTTAGCCATTATTCAAATGTAAAATGTAAAATGCAAAATATAAAATGAATAATGTGTTTCATTAAAAATAATTAAGCCCCATTGCATTTCTCACTAATTGCATCGTGGCTTCTGCGCTGGCAATTGCTTTATCAGCGCCTTGTTTCATTATTTTTTCCAAATATTTTTCATTATTCAGAATTGCATTAACTCTATTGCGAATGGGCGCAATGAGATTCACCATATCTTCAGCCAATTGCTTTTTCATATCGCCATATCGTATAGTGCAATTATTAAAGCCGTCTTCGTATTTTGCAATCACTTCTTCATTACTCACCAGTTTCATCAGTAAAAATATATTTTCAATATATTCTGGTTTCACAGAATTTTTTTTGGCAGGGCCGTTATCTGTTTTTGCTTTCATAATTTTTTTTCTGATTACATCATCTTCATCCGCGAGAAATAAAGTTGCCAACTGATTTTCGCTTTTACTCATCTTTCCTTTTCCATCAAGCGATGGAACTTTTATTAATTCTTTATTAAAATTAAAAGCAAAAGGTTCAGGAAAAACATGGCCATAACGATGATTGAAGCGATTCACATAATTTCTGGCAATCTCCAGATGTTGCTCCTGATCTTTCCCAACGGGAACATAATTGGCGCGATGAATTAAAATATCGGCAGCCATCAAAACAGGATACGTTAATAATCCTGCGTTGACATTATCAGGATGCTGGCGCACTTTATCTTTAAAAGTCGGCGTTTTTTCAAGTTCGCCTTTATAAGCAAGCATATTCAAATAAAGATATAATTCTGCAGTTTCATACAAATGACTCTGACAATACAAAGCAACTTTTTCAGGATCAAGGCCACATGCAATATGTTCTGCTAAAACACGAAGCACATTTTTTTTTAATTCTTTTGTATCAGGATGAGTAGTTAACGAATGAACATCGGCCAACATAAAATAACATTCATAATCATCCTGCATTTTTACATAATTACGAATGGCCCCAAAATAATTTCCGAGATGTAAAAAGCCTGTTGGCCTGATACCACTCATTACTATCTCTTTCTTTTTATTCATAAGTTGGCGAAGATAAATAGTTTTTTAGTGTTGGTTTAGAAGGTTTAGATAAAATTATCTAAACCTTCTAAACCACTAAACTTTTTTCCAAACCATCTAAACTTTTTTCTAAACTCTCTAAACTTTTTTCACAGCTAAACTTTCTAAACAAGCAATATATTTGCCGGATGAATATAAATGATGAATTGGTGGATAAGCTGGCCGATCTTGCACGGCTCGAATTTAATGCACTGGAAAAAAAAGCTATTAAAAAAGATCTGGAACAAATGATTGATTTTATTGATAAGCTCAACGAACTGGATACAACAGGCGTAGAACCTTTGCTGCACATGAGCAATAACATAAATATTTTACGAGAAGATGAAACTCAGGGAATGATAAACCGTGACGAAGCATTAAAAAATGCGCCATTGCACGATGAGCAATTTTTTAAAGTACCAAAAGTGATAAGAAAATAATTAGCTAATTAGCTAATAAGTAAATTAGCCAAGGTGCTAATTGACGAATTAAGTTAATTATGTAAATATTTTAATTAATTTCAAAAAAAAAATACAAAAAATAAACCATGAATTCAATCATAGAATTAGACAATATTCAAAAAAGTTATTTCATGGGAAAAATGGAATTAAAAGTATTGAAAGGAATTTCTTTGGAAATATTTAAAAACGAATACGTGGCCATGATGGGGCCGAGCGGTAGCGGAAAATCTACATTGATGAATTTATTGGGTTGTTTGGATTCGCCCACTGCAGGCCGTTATATTCTTAATGGACAAGATGTAAGCAAAATGCCTGATGATGACCTTGCAGAAGTTCGTAACAAAGAAATCGGTTTTGTATTTCAACAATTTAATTTGTTACCAAGATTAACAGCCGCAGAAAATGTGGCATTGCCTTTAATTTATAATGGCTCTACTAAAAAAGCAAGAACAGAGCTTTCGCTAGAAATGCTTGACAGGGTTGGCTTAGCGGACAGAAGCCATCATAAGCCCAATGAATTATCAGGTGGGCAAAATCAGCGTGTGGCTATTGCGCGGGCTTTGGTAAATAGTCCTGCAATTATTCTTGCAGATGAGCCAACGGGTAATCTTGATTCAAAAACTTCTGTTGAGATCATGAATATTTTTAGTAAGATTCAATCAGAAGGAAACACTGTTATTCTGGTAACGCACGAAGAAGACATTGCCAAATTTGCACATCGCATTATCCGATTGAAAGATGGTCTTATTGAAACAGATCATTTGCATAAAGAACATGCTGATAATTTGAAAATGTGATAATTTGAAAATGTGAAAATGTGAAAATATGAAAATGTGAAATGCGACGATTAATAAATGCTGCAATTGACAATTCACAACTCACAACTGACAATTCACAATTGACAACGCTACACTACCTGAAATCCATAAGCATACGGATCATCATCCTCATCAATGGTAATGATATTATGTCCATAAATTTTCGCCCAACCTTCAATGCCGGGAATAATTGCAGGCCTGCCCGCAACCTCAGTAACTTTTTCAATGGTGCCCGTAAACTTAGAGCCAATAATACTTTCATGTATAAATACATCTCCTTGTTTTAATTTTCCTTTTGCAAACCATTGCGCCATTCTCGCAGAAGTACCCGTGCCACAGGGCGATCGGTCAATTGCTTTATCTCCATAAAATACAGCATTTCTTGCAGAAGAATTTTTATCCAAAGTTTTTCCTGTCCATAAAATATGTGAGCATCCGTGTATCGTTTCATTTTCAGGATGAATAAATTCATGTTCTTCATTTATTCTTTTTCTCATTACTCTGCTCCAAGTTATTAATTGATCTGCAGAATAATTTTCAATCCCTTTAAAATTATTTTGCTCATCAACTATTGCATAAAAATTTCCACCATAAGAAACATCAACTTGTAATGTTCCCAAATCGGGACATTCAACAATTATATTTTCTGCAGCAAGAAATGAAGGAACATTCGTAAGTTTTACAGAAGATACTTTATCCCCGTTTTTTTTATATTCAATCAAAACCAATCCTGCAGGGGTTTCCATGCGTACGGTGCCGGGAATTTTTGGTTGCATCAAACCTTCTTCAATAGCAATGGTTATCGTTCCAATAGTTCCATGACCGCACATGGGAAGGCATCCACTTGTTTCAATAAACAACACTGCAACATCATTGGCATCATCATGTGGCGGATATAAAATGCTTCCGCTCATCATGTCGTGCCCTCTCGGTTCAAACATTAATCCTTTTCTTATCCAGTCAAATTCTTTTAAAAAATGTTGCCGTTTTTCACTCATGTTTTTTCCATGCAATATAGGTCCGCCTTTCGCAACCAATCTTACAGGATTACCACAAGTATGCGCATCAATGCAATGAAAAGTATGTTTCATGAATTAAAATCGAAGTTTGATTTTTTATGCAACATCTCCGTTAGTAAAGTGGTTATTCACTAACCGCCATATTTTTTTTGGATTGTTGTTTTTTAATTCTTCGGGCAAAAGATATTCAGGACAGTTTTGAAAACAAACCGGCCTAACCCAACGCTTTACACTATTGATGCCAACTGCTGTAAAGCGGCTGTCTGTGGTTGCAGGATAAGGGCCGCCGTGCATCATGCTGGGGCACACTTCAACGCCGGTTGGAGGATGATTAAAAATGATTCTGCCTGCAATTGTTTTCGCTTCTTCTATTATATTTTTATATTCATTAAAATCTTTATCAGTGCCCATTAAAGAGGTGGTAAGCTGCCCTCTAACGGACATCCACACACGCTTTAATTCATTTATGTCTTTACATTTTACCATTAAAGAATATGGCCCGAAAACTTCTTCATGCAAAGTTGGATTTTGCAAAAAGGTTTCTCCGCTTGTGAAAGCAATTTTCGGGTATGCGACACCGTTAGATTGATGAAAAATATTTTTGATTACATCAACTCCTTTTTGTGAAAGGGCTTTCTGCATTTTTTCTACATAAGCTTTTTGAATGCCTTCATGCAACATTTTTGAAGGAGTGAATTTTGAAACTTCTTCACTTAAATTTTTTAAAAAGATATTTAATGCATCGCTTTCAATTGCGAGCATCAAACCCGGATTGGTACAAAATTGCCCCATGCCTAACGTTACAGAACCGGAATACATTTTTACCAATGCTTCATTATTTTTTTCTAATGTATCGGGAAAAAAAATAATCGGATTAATGCTTCCCATTTCAGAAAAAACAGGAATAGGATTTTTTCTTTCATTAGCATAATCGTACAATGCTTTGCCACCGCTCAATGAGCCTGTAAAACCTACTGCAGCCGTTGCCGGATGTTGTACAAGATCTTTACCTGTCTTAAATCCTTCATCATGTACATGCTGAAAAACATTTGCGGGCATATTACATTTTTCAATTGCAGTTTTTATTGCTTCATACACCATCTGCGAAGTTTTTGCATGAGCAGGATGCGCTTTTACAACAACGCTACAACCCGCAGCCAGAGCCGATGCCGTATCACCGCCGGCAGTGGAATAAGCAAACGGAAAATTGCTTGCGCCAAAAACAATAACAGGGCCGAGTGGAAATAACATTTTTCTAAGGTCAGGTTTGGGAGTTGGTTTTCGATCAGGAATTGCGGTATCAATCGAAGCCTCCACCCAACTTCCTTCTTTTACCATTGCTGCAAACATCCTCAGTTGCATGGTTGTTCTTGCTCTTTCGCCTGTTAATCTTGTAGCAGGAAGATTGGTTTCTTCGCACGCCTGGTTTATTAATGCATCACCCAAGGCTTCTATTTCATTGGCAATGGTTTCTAAAAAATTTGCTTTTTGCTCCGGTAAAATTTTTTTGTATTCATTAAATGCATTTAATACATTCATCATTACTTCATCAATTGATGCAGTAAGTGTAGCGTTTTTCGTTGTTACCATTTTTTAAAATTTTATATGGAAATGCTTTCTGCGACAGTCCTTAAAGATTTCTGAGATTGTAAATCTTTCGGATCGGGCCTTGAAGCAATACCATCATTTATAATTTTTAAAATACGTTTTCTTTCTTCACCTTCCAAAATAAGGCGCGGTGCACGAACTTGCTCTGTGCCAATGCCGGCTTGTGTTTCAGCAAGCTTAATGTATTGCACTAATTTGGGATGAATATCCAATTCAAGCAAAGGCATGAACCAGCGATAAATTTTTGCAGCTTCATTTATTTTGCCCGACTGTATTAAATTATAAATGGCAACGGTTTCTAACGGGAACGCACACACGAGGCCTGCAACCCAACCATGAGCGCCCATGAGCATAGCTTCCATTGCCAATGTATCTACACCGCATAAAATTTTATAACGGTTACCAAAGTGGTTAAGCATCCGCGTTACATTCGTTACATCACGTGTGGATTCTTTTACGGCTTCTATATTTTTACATTCGGTTAATTCATCAAACATATCTAAGGTTACTTCTATTTTATAATCAACCGGATTGTTATAAATCATGATTGGCAAATCTGTAGAACCTGCAATTGTTTTAAAATAAGTTACCGTTTCGCGATGATCACTTTTATAACGCATAGGAGGTAATAGCATAATTCCTTTACAACCCGATGCTGCAGCGAGTTTCAATTGTTTTAAAGCTTCCCGCGTAGCACCTTCTGCAATATTTAATACAACCGGAATTTTATCTTCCACATTTTCTACTGCAAATTGTACAAGCGTTTCTTTTTCTTCTGTTGTTAATACACTTGCTTCGCCCAAAGTTCCTCCAAGAATAATTCCATGAACACCCGCACTTAATTGTGCATCAAGATTTTTTTTAAACATAGCAAGATCCAACTGATCATCTTTTGTAAATTTTGTTGTAAGAGCGGGAAATATTCCATTCCATTTTATTGACATAAAATAATTTTTTACAAAGGTATTTTATTAAAAATTATCCGAATCACGGAAGCCCATCTTAAATCCCTGTCTGCCGACAGGCAGGCTTCCCGAAGGGAAGAACTTATCAGAACATAACTTTAAAGTTGTTCTTATTATTTAGTTTCTCAAAAAGCCTCCCCTTCGGGGAGGTTGGAGGGGCTGCTTTTTATTCCGTTCTCAAACTTTCCACAGGGTTGGCAATTGCTGCTTTTATTGCCTGGAAGCTTACCGTAATTAATGTTATAATTAATGCACCAAATCCTGATACAATAAAAACCCACCACGAAATAGTTGTTCGGTAATCGTATTGATGTAACCAGTGATGTAAATAATACCATGCTAAGGGAATAGCAATGAAGCAGGAAATAATTACCAGCAAAGCAAATTCTTTTGATAACATTTGCCATAAATTATAAGTGGATGCACCGAGTACTTTGCGCACGCCAATTTCTTTTTTGCGTTGCTCGGCAACAAATGATGCAAGCCCAAATAATCCAAGGCATGAAATGAAAATAGCAAGTATCGTAAAAAAAGTTGCGAGATCTCCTATGCGTTGTTCATCCGCAAATTTTTTTGCATAATCTTCGTCATTAAAAGTATAATCGAATGGCGCTGCGGGATTATATTTTTTAAAAACATTTTCTATTTTACTCAATGCATCTTTTACAGGAGCATCCTGTTTTATAGCAATCGTTATTATATTTGCCCAATTGCGATCATACAAAAAAACAGTGGGCGTAACCGGCTTGTATGGCGATTCCATTATCATATCTTTTATTACGCCAATCACATGAAATTTTTTATCATTGAATTGAATGGTTTGTCCAACAATATCATCTTTCATATTTATTTGTTTCACTGCAGATTCATTTAATATCATTGCCAAACTATCGGTTGCAAAGTCTTTAGAAAAATCTCTTCCTTCTTTTAATTTCCATCCAATTGTTTTTCCAAAATCTTCGGTTACTGCAATCGTTCCGAAAGAAGGCAACGTGTTGGGATCTTTTCCCTGCCAGTTAAAACCAATCTGATTGCTCCACACATTTGTTGTAGGGCTTGAAGATTCTGCCATATCATCTACAACACCTGTTGCAAGCAAATCACTTCTTATCGCATCATAATGTCCATACAAATCAGGGGTTGACATATTGATTGTTATCAATCCTTCGCTTCTGTAATTCACAGGCCTGTTTTTAGCAAATTGAATTTGCTTGTAAACAATCACGGTTCCTATTATTAATGCAATAGAAAAAGTAAATTGAACCACCACTAAAATTTTTCGTGGCAATGATGCAAATCTGCCTGCACGAAAAGTTCCTTTTAAAACTTTTATCGGTTCAAATCTTGATAAATAAAATGCAGGATAACTTCCGGAAATTAATCCTGTAATAAAAGTAAATGCCAATGCAATCAACCAAAAGAAACCATTGCTCCAGGGTAATTCAATATTTTTATCTGCCAGCTTATTGAACAATGGCATTAATAAAATTACAAACAGAACAGAAAATATAAATGAAACGAATGCCACCAAAACAGATTCGCTTAAAAATTGTTTTATTAATTGACTGCGAACAGAACCAACTGTTTTACGAATGCCAACTTCCTTTGCTCTTTTTTCACTTCGCGCTGTAGAAAGATTCATAAAATTGATGCATGCCAACAACAATACAAACACACCGATAATTAAAAACAACCAGATAAATTGAATGCGACCGCCTGTCGGTTTACCATCTTTAAAATCGCTGTACAAATGCCATTTATCCATTGGAAAAATATATGCCTGTTCTTTTCCCTCTCTCTTTTCATTTTTATGCACCATCACAACATTTTTTATTTTCTGTGTTTCTTTTTCCATGTTTATATTATCAGCAACCTGCACAAATGCCTGCCATGAATGATTGTTCCATTGTGTGGCTGCATCTTTCAGCCATTGTTCTGTGGTGATATATTTTTTCCAAGGGAGAAATAATTTTACATCATACAAAGTTGTGTTGTGCGGAAAATCTTTAAATACCCCGGCCACTTTATAATTATCTTTATTATCAAGTCGTATCATTTTGTTGATTGGGTCCGCATCGCCAAACAATGTTTTTGCAAGCGAAGCATTTATTAAAATAGAAGAAGGATCATTTAAGCCATTCATATTCCCCTTCAATCTTTTTAAAGAAAACATAGAAGGAAAATTCGATTCAACCCACACACCTTGTGCTGTGATTTTCTTTTCACCAACGGCTAATACATGACCAAAATTCCACGAGGCCATTGAAATGTTTTTAAAATCGCTTCCATACTTATTGCGCAATTCATCCCCAATCGGCATGCACACTGCCGGCCCCGTTTCCATTTTACCATCATTATCAATATATGTGGTCATTACTTGTGCCAACTGCTTATGGTTATTATGATATTTATCAAACGTTACTTCATCATAAATCCATAATGCAATAAGTATAGCTACGGCCATTCCTGCTGCAAGACCAAGAATATTTATAATTGAGTAAATCTTGTTTTTAATAAGATTTCTCCATGCGATTTTGAAATAGTTTTTAAACATAAAAGTTGATTTTATGATGTAATGATTTTGTGATGTCTGATTTGCATTTTCAAATTTTCAAATTTTCAAATTGCCGAATTGATTTTATTCCGTTCGCAAACTCTTTACAGGATTTGCAATAGCCGCTTTTATGCTTTGATAACTTACTGTGATTAATGCAATACAAATTGTAAGTGATCCTGCCAATGCAAACATCCACCACTCAATGCTGATTTTGTAAGCATAATTTTGTAACCAGTTATTCATTGCATACCATGCAACAGGAAATGCAATTAAAAATGCAAGTATGATCGGCTTTAAAAAATTTGCAGATAATAATCTTACAATATTGGCTGATGATGCACCCAATACTTTTCGCACACCAATTTCTTTCGTGCGTTGTTCTGCAGTAAATGTTGCTAATCCAAATAAACCTAAGCAAGAAATAAATATAGCAAGAAATGCAAAGATGTTTGACAGCTTGCTTACCACCGCTTCGCTTGCATACAGCTTAGCATATTCAAGATCAGAGAATTGATAGGTGAATGGAAATTTTGGGTTTACCTGTTTGCAAATTTTTTGCAATGCAACTATTGCTTCTTTCGTTTTTCCTGCTTTAATGCGTACTAAAATTGTTCCCCAGTTCCAGTTTTCATCCAACCGCATAATTAAAGGTTCAATTGTTTCGTGCAATGAATTGAAATGAAAGTCTTTCATCACACCAATAATTTTTCCGGGATGATTTCCCCATGTGATTGTTTTACCAACAGGATCTTTCAAACCTATTCTTTTAACGGCTGTTTCGTTTAATAAAAAAGCGGCAGAATCAGTTCCATAATCTTTTGAAAAATCACGGCCGGCAATCAATTGCACGTTCATTGTTTTTACAAAATCATAACCCACAACACCATCTGCAAACGATATAGTTAAGTTTGGATCTTTACCGGGCCAATAAATACTCCCCGTGTGATGAAAAATAGCAGTAGGAGAGTTGCGCATCTTGGAAACATTCACAATGTCTGTGTTGTCTAATGCTTCCTGTTTAAATGTTTCAAAGTTTTTTACAAGATCACCTTCAATTGGAATATAAATAAGATTGTCGCGATCGTAACCTAAATTTTTTGTTTGAATATAGTTGAGTTGCTTATACACAACAATCATTGCAATAATTAAAAACACACTCATGGCAAATTGAAATACAACCAATGCTTTTCTGAAGAATGATGCGCTCCAGCTAAATTTTAAACTGCCTTTTAAAACGCGAACAGGTTTTAATGACGATAAGAATAATGCCGGGTAGCTGCCTGCAACAAATCCTGTTAATAATATTAAACCAAGTATCGTTAACCAGAATGTTGGTTGATTGAATGGTATTGATAATCGTTTGCTTGTAAGTTGATCAAATGCAGGCAATGCCAATGCTGTAATTATAATTGCAATAATGATGGATAAAAATGTAAGCAGTACTGCTTCTCCAACAAATTGTGCGATCAATGTTGAACGCAATGCGCCTACCACTTTTCTTATACCGACTTCTTTTGCGCGCCTGGCAGAACGTGCTGTTGCAAGGTTCATGAAGTTGATGCATGCGATGAGTAAAATAAAAACAGCAATAATGCTGAAAAGATTTACATACTCAATTCTTCCGCCGCTTAAATAACCATCTTTAAAATTTGAATGAAGATATTTTTCTGAATAAGGTTGCAGCGCCAGCTCCATGATAAAGCTTTTATCTTTTTGCCTGTAGTTATAAATAAAGTCTTTGATTTTCGCCTGCACTTTAGCTGCATCGCTACCGGGCTTTAATTGTATAAATGTTTGCGGGTCTGTGTCTCCCCAGTTATGCACCCAATCATTTTGTTGTACAAAATCACTCCAGGTTCTTAAAAAATCAAATTGCTGCGATG
>JAICZH010000146.1 GCA_025933775.1 Chitinophagaceae bacterium | reverse complement strand
GCTTTTATTAACTTCAAAAAAGAAAACCTCAAAAGAAAATTCATAGACAATGGAAATAATAAATAACAAAGCCGAAGATTATGCAAACCAATTTTCTTCACCAACAGATAATTTGTTGCAGGAAATTGAAAAATATACATTGCAAAATCATCCGCAAGCTATTATGCTGAGCGGCCCTGTGCAGGGAAAATTATTAGAAATGATAAGCTGTATGATAAAGCCAGCGCGGGTTTTAGAAATAGGAACGTTCATGGGATACAGCGCACTGTGCCTTGCGAAAGGGCTTGCACCCAATGGCGAATTGCATACACTTGAAATACGAAAAGAAGATGCTGCTATCGCCAAAAATTATTTTAGCAAATCATTATACAGTAAACAAATAATTTTACATGAAGGAAATGCGTTAGATATCATACCGGCATTGCATGAAACCTGGGATTTAATATTTATTGATGCTGATAAAGTGAATTATATTAATTATTACGAATTAACTTTGCCGCTATTAAAAAAACGCGGATTTATATTGGCAGATAATGTACTGTTTCACGGTGAAGTGCTTGAAAAAAATATTACCGGCAAAAATGCAAAAGCCATTCATGCTTTTAATGAACATCTCAAAAATGATACAAGAATACAGCACGTACTCATCACCGTTAGAGATGGACTGATGCTGATTCAAAAAAAATAATTTTCGTTTTTCTATCAACACGAGCACATCATAATTTGTAATGAAAAAAATAATATTCTTACTAATTATTTTTATTCCTTTTTCGCAAATAAATTATGCGCAATACATGACCGCATCGCAATACATTGCGACTTATAAAGATATTGCCATAAGCGAAATGAAACGAATGGGCGTGCCTGCTGCAATTTCGCTTGCACAAGGACTTTTAGAAACTGAAAATGGAAACAGCGATCTGGTAAAAAAATCAAATAATCATTTTGGAATTAAATGCAAAGGCACATGGACCGCACAAACGGTGAGCCACGACGATGATGCACCGGGCGAATGTTTCAGGGCATATAAAACTGCAGAAGATTCTTACCGCGATCATTCTAATTTTTTAAGAGGCAGCGATCGCTATGCATTTTTGTTTAAGCTCGATCCGCGCGATTATAAAGCGTGGGCTTATGGATTATACAAAGCCGGCTATGCTACCAATCCGCATTATCCTGATATTCTTATAAAAAATATTGAAGACAATAATTTGCAACAATATACATTACAGGCAGCGGATGAAGTTCCGGTTTATGATGCATCAAATTATACCAGTGATCCGGAACAAAAAATAACTGCGCAAAATAATACTGACAGCGACTTTAGCGAGCCAATGAAACTTACCATAAATGGAAGCAAAGCATTATTGGTTCCCAAAGGAACATCGTTACTGGCTATTGCTACGCAAAATAATATTAACCTGAATCGTTTGCTGGAGATGAATGATTTGCAAAAAGATGGCCTGCTCGAAAAAGATCAATATATTTTTTTGGAGAAAAAACAAAAACAGGGCGATCGTGATTATTACATTGTACAGCAGGATGAAACCTTGTATGATGTGGCGCAAAAAAATGGAGTTGTATTGCAAAGTCTTTACGATTATAATAATATTTCTTCTTCAGATAATATTTATCCAGGAACAAAAATTTTGCTGCGGCCATCTTCAAAAGAACAAATTGCGAATAACCCTAACGGTTATGCACACACGAAAACTGAATCTCCTGCATTTCATGAAGTGCAGCCAAAAGAGAACTTGTATGTTATTTCAAAAAAATACGGCGTATCTGTTGATGATTTAAAACAATGGAATAATTTAAAAGATAATCATTTAAAAATCGGGCAGCGACTCATCGTTTCAAAATAATTTATGCCTGCAATTACAGTACATGATAAAGAATTTATTCCTTACATCACATCTTCCCAAATTGAAGAGCAGGTAAAAAAAATTGCAGAACAGATCAATAAAGATTATGCAGGAAAAAGACCCTTGTTTATTGCCATACTAAACGGCGCTTTCATGTTTGCCTCCGATCTTTTTAAAAACATAACTATTGATGCTGAAATAAGTTTTATAAAACTCGCTTCTTACAAGGGAATAAAATCTACCGGCAAAGTAATTACAGCCATTGGCCTCGATGTTGATTTGCATCAGCGTGATGTAATTATTGTGGAAGACATTGTGGATACGGGCAAAACCTTGTTTCATTTTTTACCACAGCTTGAGCATCAGCAACCCGCATCTTTAAAGATTGCTTCATTGCTGCATAAGCCCGACGCTTTATTGCATCCATTAAAAATTGATTATTTAGGATTTACTATTCCCAATAAATTTGTAATTGGCTACGGATTGGATTATGATGGGCTTGGAAGAAATATTAAAGAGATTTATCAATTGGTTTAATTTTTTTTTGATGATTTTTTAAAGTTTAAAAATTTTAATAAGAAGCATATCTTACAAAAAAAATTTATTGCGAACCATAGTTTTTATTTTTTTATTTGTTGCCCTGTCGTGCCATGCAAAAGCGCAATACTACATCAGGGGCGATGTAAAGGATGAAAAAAATCAACCATTACAGAATGTAAAAATTTATATGCCCGCTACGCGTTCAATATATTATAGCGGCATCACCGGAGGCTTTGGCATTCCCAGTTCGCACCAATACGATTCTCTTATTTTTAGCGCTGAAGGTTATGAAACAAGATCGTTAAAAATTAAAACTTCCGAATATCAGGAAATCGTTCTTAAAATGTTAGCCACTTCGGTAAGCCTTCAAAAACAAAAACTTCTTTCTGTAACGATAGGAAACGAAGGGCATTTATATCCAACGGCATATTACGATAATGAAAGCTACACCAGCATTGTAGAAAATGATTTTATAAAAGCGGGCAACAATCATACTACTTCTTTTGCTATGCGCATTGATAAAGCATCTTACAGCAATGTGCGCAGATTTATAAATCAAGGCAGTAAAGCGCCAACAGATGCAGTACGCATAGATGAGATGCTCAATTATTTTAATTTTAATTATAAAGAACCGGATGGTAAAAAAGTTTTTAAAATAGAATCGCAACTCACCGGTTGCCCGTGGAACAAAACGCATCAGCTTTTGTTTTTGAATCTTTCAGGAAAAAAACTTAACCTGGATAAAGTGCCTCCATCCAATCTCGTTTTTCTTATTGATGTATCGGGCAGCATGGATTTACCAAACAGGCTCCCGTTATTGAAAGAAGCTTTTCAAATGTTAATAAAAAATTTAAGACAAAAAGATACCGTTTCAATTGTTGTGTATGGCGGAACCGTAGGCGTGTGGCTTCCGCCAACAAGCGGTGATCAAAAGGAGAAAATCACTAAAGCCATTGAAGGGCTTACCGCATCAGGCGATACGCCAGGTGAAGCCGCTATAAGAACTGCATATAAAATTGCTGAAAACAATTTTATAAAAGGCGGCAACAATCGCATTATACTTGCCACAGATGGCGATTTTAATATCGGACTAACAAGCGAAAAAGAATTGGAAGAATTAATAGCAAAAGAAAAACAAACAGGAGTGTACCTTACTTGTCTCGGTGTAGGAATGGGAAATTATAAAGATTCAAAAATAGAAGTGCTTGCAAAAAAAGGAAATGGAAATTTTGCTTATCTCGATGATATTCGTGAAGCAGAAAAAATTTTGGTTACCGAATTTACCCAAACACTTTATTCAATTGCAAACGATGTGTACTTAACAGTAAGTTTTAATCCTGACAAAGTAAAAGAATACAGATTGATTGGTTACGATAATAAAAGGAATGTGCTGGATGAAAAAGGAGATGAGTTGGAAGGAGGTGAAATTGGCGCTGGAGCCGGCAATACGGCTATATTTGAAATCATTCCTGAAAATACTGATAGCGCTAAATCGGTGAATACTTATTTTGCAAATGTAACCCTGCATTATAAATTGCCCGGCGATACCACTGGCAATTATGTAACTTACATTTGCCCGCAAAATTATCTTGCGTTTGATTCTATTTCTAAAAGTTTACAATTTGCAACTGCTGTTACTATGTTTGGATTGAAGTTAAGAGCCTCTCAATATTTTCCTGATGATGTGGATTGGAATGATATTAAAAATATTGCCTTGTCATCTTTAACGCCCGGCGATTATCTTGAGAATGAATTTATCTCACTCATTGATAAATGCAAAACGATTTATTACGAGAAAAAGAAAAAAAGAAAAAAGCAAAAAAAGGATAATGATTAATAAAGGCAATTGTATAATTATTTTAAGAAGTATATCTTTGCAAAGATGTTTAAAAAATTTACACTCATATTACTCATAGTTAGTTATTCCATTTCCATTTTTGGAATGAGTGTAAAGAAATTTTATTGCTGCGGTAAATTAAACTCAATATCTGTTTTCTTTCAAAATACAGGGCAAAAAGAAAGTTCTAAAAATAACGCTTCATTTGGTAATAATTGTTG
>JAICZH010000163.1 GCA_025933775.1 Chitinophagaceae bacterium | reverse complement strand
TTACTATTGTTACTGTTGCAGGAAATGAAGGCAAAGAGGATTACCATAAACATGCCTGCTATACGGGTTTGCATCGTTTGTTTCATTTTACATCTATTTTTTTATGATCGAATAATTTTATCGCAGAAATTCTGCTTTAAAAATCAATTATCCCTCATAAATGATGCCTCTTTTAGATTTGCATATATGGGCTACCGGGTTTGCAACACAGTGAACAAACATTTAAGGCTGTTTTTTTATTTTGTAAAATAACCGCGGTGATGCTATTTATCAATGTAACCGGTAAAAATGAGAATGAGTAAAACTATTCCAAGTATGGTTCTGTAAATACCCCAAAGGCGAAAGCCATGCTTCTTTAGAAACTCAATAAAAAATCTGATAGCGAGCAGTGCGACTACAAAAGCCACCACGTTTCCAATTATCAGCAATTTTATTTCGGGCATCGTAAATCCTCCGTTTGTATGAAAATGTTTAAACAATTTGTAGCCGGTAGCCGCCACCATGGTTGGCACCGCAAGAAAAAATGAAAACTCTGCCGCAGCGCTGCGCGTAAGCTTTTGTTGCATGCCGCCGATGATGGAAGCAGCGCTTCTGCTTGTTCCGGGTATCATAGCCAGGCATTGCCAGATACCAATAGTAAATGAAGTTTTGAACGAAACTTCTTTTTCAGAATCAATAACAGGGTGCTTAAAAAATTTATCAATATAAATTAAAACAACGCCGCCAACCAGGATTGCCAAAGCCACGACAGTTGTGCTTTCCATTAATTCATCAATTTTGTCAGAAAACAAGGCACCTAAAATAATGGCCGGCAAAACGCCGACAATTAATTTTACATAAAATTGAAGATTTTTGAAATCAAAAAATTTTTTCCAGTACAGAACTACTACGGCCAGTATGGCCCCAAGCTGAATAGCGATGGTAAACATTTTGGTAAAATCATTTTCAGGAATCCCCAATAATTTTTCCGCAATTATCATGTGGCCGGTTGAGGATATCGGGATAAATTCGGTAATACCTTCTACAATGCCAATGATAATTGATTGTACTACGTCCATCTTATAGTTATGGTTTAAAATTATTCAAAAAAAAAAGCGATGAAAAGCTTCACCGCTTCAATAGATTTTGACAAAGTTATTTTGGCTTTTTAATAATGGCAATGATTTCGATGACAAGGCCGCCGACAATTAAAAACGGTGCAAGTGTTATGCGCCTGAAACTGTAAATTTCATTGTCATTAAAAACATTCGGATCAGCGCTCTTTCCACCGGCCATTAAGAAAAAGCCTATTGCCATTACAATAAGACCTATCAGCATCCATTTATAATTTTCTTTTGAAAACAACGCATTATCTTCTGAAGAGGCGTTTGCTGCATCTTTGTGTGAGAGGGGAGTATTAATTTTTTTGGCGCTCATTTTTAAATTCGTTTGTAAAAATAATAGTAATTAAAATTTAAAATCAATAAAGTTCATCAAGTTTCATCCGAAGGTATTTTAATGCAGACCGGTGTGTGCTCAAAAGTGTAATGCATATTCCAAGAATGATAATCCCTGCAAAAATCAAAAACATATTTTGTGTATCGTGTAATATTTTAAGGTAAGGAATAAATTTTTCAGCAATGGTGATGAAACCAAACATCAATCCGATTGCAATGGCTGATGCTATAATGCCATTCACAATAGCTCTTCCGTCGAGCGGCCGTGTTATAAACCATCTTGTCGCGCCCACCATCTGCATGGTCTTGATAAGAAAACGATTGCTGTACATGGCAAGCCTAATCGTATTATCAATCGAAACAATAACGAGCAAAGATAATATGATGGCTACTACAAGCAACACAAGCGTAGTGGTTTTTACAAACTGACTTACACTTGCCACCGTTGCTTTCGGCGTTTGAAACTCAGAAAGCGTATGCGGAAAATTGGCAACGAGTGAATCTTCCAGGTTGGCAAGGCTGTCTTTATCTACATAATTTGCTTTTACGTAAAAGTCAATACTTTCGGGCAGGGGATTGCTGATGGCTAATTTTTTCCAAAGCGTGTCATTGTCATCATTGTATTTTTCAATCGCCTTTTCGCGGGTTATATATTCTACTTTAACGGTGTAGGGCAATGATTGAATATAGCTTCTTAACGAATCTATTTGTTGATCGTTGGCAGTGCGGTAGATGTAAGCATGCAACTGAATATTTTCTTTAAAATAGTCACCGGTTTTTTGAATATTCAGAAATATCCAGGCAACAATTCCAAATAAAAATAACACCAGTGAAACGCCAATGATTGCATAAACGTAAGAAGGTTTGCCGCGTTTCGCAGATGCTTTTCCAAACTGAGCCATAATGCTAAATAAGTTTAGGTTTCTTTTTAAGAGAGGCAAAAATAAATGATTTTAAACAGGTTTAGTATTTTTGCGCCTTTGCCACAGGTAGCTAATGTAAATTACCTGAGCCATTGAAAACAGTGAATAAAAATCAATAACAATATTTTCACAAAAAAAGAAAGAGCGGTCTTCATTCTGTTTTACTCAGGGATGCTACATTTATTTTTTGAGAAGGATGCGATATTTTGAAGAGTTAATTAATAAATAAGAATGGAATATAATTTTAATGAAATAGAAACAAGGTGGCAGCAAAACTGGAAGGAAAGTGGTATTTATCATGTAAGCAATTTCAGTGAAAAGCCTAAATACTATGTGCTGGATATGTTTCCATATCCGAGCGGCTCAGGCTTGCATGTCGGCCATCCGTTGGGGTATATTGCCAGCGATATTTTTGCGCGCTATAAAAGATTGAAGGGTTTTAATGTATTACATCCGATGGGGTTTGACAGCTTTGGCTTGCCTGCCGAACAATATGCCATCGAAACAGGCCAGCATCCCGCAACAACGACTGAAAAAAATATTGCCAACTTCAAAAATCAGATGGATAAAATTGGCTTTTGTTATGATTGGAGCCGCGAAATAAAAACGAGCGACCCTGAATATTATCGCTGGACGCAATGGATTTTTTTACAACTTTTCAAAAGCTGGTACAACCACAAAAACAAGAAAGCCGAATCCATCGAGACGTTGATAAAAAAATTTGAAGAAAGCGGAACATCTAATTTACAAAATGACCTTATTTATTCGTTTACTGCTGATGAATGGAAAAATTTTGATGAAAAAAAACGGCAGGAAATTTTAATGGATTTTCGTCTTGCATTTTCTTCCTATGGCGAAGTGAATTGGTGCGAAGCGTTGGGAACCGTTTTAGCGAATGATGAAGTGATTAATGGCGTAAGTGAACGCGGGGGATTTCCGGTGGAGAAAAAGAAAATGAGGCAATGGTATCTGCGCATCACTGATTATGCTGACAGGCTGCTTGAAGGATTAGAGAAAGTAGAGTTTAGTGAAGCGATG
>JAICZH010000185.1 GCA_025933775.1 Chitinophagaceae bacterium | reverse complement strand
TTCTGCACAATATTTTTATTCATCTAATTACGAAACCACTACTCATTTTGGCGGTGTTTTTTTAGATGCCGGAATTCAATATGCATTTAAAATAAAAAAGGGTCATATACGAATTGGAGCTTATGGAAATTTGCAACAACAATATAATGCTACCAGAGATGATAGCCGGCAAACTTTTTCTTATAATGCAGAAACCGGAAATGCTGATAAAGTTGACAGCGTGTATGAAAATGATGGACAAAAGGGAAAAGTAATTTTGCCCGCTACATTCGGCGCCGGCGTTGTATTTGAAAAAGAGCATGTATTAATTGGTGCCGATTTTGAAGCAAGCAATTGGAATAACTATAGATTTTTTGGCCAAAAGGATTTGGTAAAAAATAGTTGGTTAACAAAATTCGGCATTCAATATTTTCCTTCGCCTGAAGGTTCTGCAAATTATTTTAATAACGTACGATACAGAGCTGGCTTTTCATTTGGCAACGATTATATTGATATTGAAAATTCGTTGCCGGTTTATACCGTATCACTTGGAGGCACATTTCCTTTAAAGCTGCGTCACAGCTTTTATGATAATCAATATAGCTTTATGAATGTATCATTCGAATATGGAAATCGTGGCAATAATAAAAATAATTTGAAAGAAAATACATTTAAAATCGGACTTGGCTTTTCACTTACCGATCTTTGGTTTCGCAGGCAGAAATATCAATAATTTTATTTTAAAATAAAAAATGAATTATTGCATTCAACATACATTTTTATTAAAAGCAGCTTGTATAACCGGCTGCTTTTTTATTGGTTCGTGCGAAAATTCATTGCAGGAATTAAACCAGTTTACCCAAAAAAAAATTGGAATTGAAGAAGCGAAAGGAGTTAGTATCATTTATAGTCTGGGCGAAAAAACAAAAGCAAAACTTACCGCACCATACATGCTTCGTCATGAAGAAACCGTTCCATACATTGAATTTACTAAAACCCTGCACACAGATTTTTATGATGACAGCCTTCGCATAGAAAGCAAGCTGGATGCACATTATGGAAGATATATGGAAACCGAAAGTAAAATTTATTTAAGAGACAGCGTGGTAGTGTATAATGTAAAAGGTGATACGCTTTATTGCAATGAACTGTATTGGGACCGGGCAAGAACCGGCAAAGAATTTTATACTGATAAGCCGGTACGCATACGAACGCCCACCGAAATAATTGATGGCGATGGATTGGATGCACCGCAGGATTTTAAAAGTTATCACGTTATTAATGGAAGAGGAACTGTAAGAGTAAGCTCAACGGAATTTCCGCAATAAATTTTTTAGCTAAAATTCAAATAGCAATCGAAAAGACCAACAAGATATTAGCATACAATTGTAAACATTAATTATCTTAAAAGTTCTAACGCTTTCATTAAAGCAGCGTCATAGTTGCTATAAAAATCTTTTACTGACTTGTGAATAAAAATATCTGGTGTTATACCGAAGCCGATAAATTTTCTTCCGTCAGGAAAATAATCATCCTTTGCACATACTCTCGCAGTGCCTCCGCCGGGCAGATCAAACAATAAGGGTTGTCCTGTACTTCCGCCTGTAGTTTCACCAATTAGTTTTCCTCGCTTCATATAGCTGAAAGCCACAACAAAATCTTCTGCCGCAGAAAAAGTTCTGGCACTAATTAATAAAATAACCGGCTTAGCGTAATACATTTTTTTTGATGGATATTCTTTTTCAGGAGAAAATGAATACCATTGGGCATCACCGAAATCGCTCGAATTATATTGAGTAACTCGTGATAAAGATATTGCATACGGTGTATCAGTTAGAGTAGATAAAATATGAAATCCAATACCGCTGCTGCCGCCCCCATTTCTCCTAAGATCAATTATTAATGCTTTTGTTTTTGAAATTTTGCTAAATAAGGAGTCATATATTTTATCAATAATTTGATCGTCAAATGCATTCAATTGCAAATAGCCAATATTATTTATCTCCTTATATTCAATGGATGGAATGGTTTTAATAATGCTATAACCCTTTCTGGGAACAGATTGTGTCCACTCTTTCCCTTCTTTATTTCGAAACTTTATTATCAAAGGCTCATCCTTTGAACCCGCAAGCACTGCATAAGTAAATTTGC
>JAICZH010000183.1 GCA_025933775.1 Chitinophagaceae bacterium | reverse complement strand
TTTAGGATCCCACGTACCGTTAAGGGATGCCATTATTTTTAACTGATAATCGCCAGGCGATAGATTTGTAAAATATATCCTTCGGTTGGCTTTGATTTTGGTCCATGAGTTATCGAGGCCCTCTAACTTATACCGGTATTGAATCATTTCGGGCGACAGGTAACTTAAGGCCGCAAAATCAAAGCTGATAGAAGATTGCTGATACGGAAGCGTTATTTTTTTTGTATCAATAATTGACTGGCTTAAAACTGAATTGCTATCCTCAGGATCCAATTCATTATTAAAAACCTGGATGCCTGTAATATACAATGGCGGTGAATACCGGTTTTTTGCCAAATCTTTTGGAGAAAACGAAATCATGCCTTTGACGCAGCCAAAATACAGCCGGCCTTTTTCATCTTTAAATCCCGAATGATAATTAAACTGATTTCCCAGCAATCCATTTGCCCTGGTATACACAATCGGGTTTTGAAAATGAGGCCCAAAATTTACTAAACCGTTGGAGGTAGTGGCCCACATGCTTTTTTGATCATCTTCAATTATTTTAAAAACAAAATCGCTGGGGAGTCCATCGGCTGTTGAGTAGTGTGTGAAAGATTTGCGCGAGCTGTCCAGGCTGCAGATGCCTCCGCCTTCTGAAGCAAACCAGATGTTATCTTTACTATCTGCAAATACATCATTCAGATAATTACTATTCAGTGAATTTTTGTTGCCGCTTATATTCTGAAACTGACCGTGGGCACCGGATACAAGGTCAATCCAAAAGGCGCCGTTATTATTGGTAGCTACCCAGATTACCTTGTCGCTGCTTTCTGTAACTGCAGTGATAAATGAATTGACAGGTACCTGGGGAAATAAAACAAAATCGTCTTTTGGCCTGTCATAATAATACAGTCCTTCACTTGTACCGACGATAATTTTGCCTTCCCTGGTACGAGTGAAACAAAGCGCAAAGTTACTTCTAAGGCCATTGCCCTGCTTAACGGAATAATGCTTCTTCACTTTTCCAGTTTGTATGTCCATTAAGTCAATGCCATGTTCAAAAGTTCCTATCCATAAATTATCGTCGTCGGCAAGCAAACCATGCACGTTTGTGTAGGCGATGCTGCCGTTTTCGCCTGTTGGCTTAAAATGAGTGATGGCACCCGTGGCATTATTTATTTTATTAAGGCCGCCATCTTCGGTGCCTACCCATAAATTTCCATATTTATCTTTACAAATTTCCCTTACTGCATTTCCACTTAAAGAATTTTCTGAATCGTTTGGAAAATATTTTTTGAAAGCGCCATTTTCTTTTGCATAATAATTAATGCCACCAAAGAAAGTGCCGGCCCATATTCCACCTTCGGCGTCTTTAAAAAGCGCGTAAACTGCATTATCATTTAATGAATAAGGGTCCTGGAAATTTTTTTTAAGATTCGTAAAAGTTTTGCTTTCCGTATTATAAATAAATATTCCTGATTCCGTTGCAATCCAATATTCTTTTTTTGAATTTTGCAAAATTTCCCTCACAAAAATGGTGGTTTTGTCGGGGTTGTAGGTAAGTACATCTTTATATGAATTGTTGGCAGTATTAAAAATCTTAAGACCCTGGCTTGTTGTGCCTGCGAAAATTTGATTGCTATCGCCGCTATGGATTTTTTGGATCCACTTGCTGTTAGGGTTTGGCGAATTCGAAAATATATTAAATGCATTAAATGAATCTGTTTGAGGGTTGTATTTTTCTAAAAAGCCATGTTGAGTTCCGGCCCATATAGTTCCATCCTTTGCCAGGCAAAGAGTAGTTGCGAAGAAAAAATCAGATGGAGCATATTGACGCAGCTTTTTTGTTGTAAAGTTATATCGGCATACAGTGGACGAAGAAATAAACCACATTTGTCCTTCCCTGTCTATCGTGATATCATAAATATTTTTTAACGAATCAATAAAAGGCTCAAGCTTCTCTTTTATCGGGTTATATTGGTAAAGCCCCTGCTGGCTTCCGATCCACAGCCATCCATTTTTTCGGGGGTTGATACAAAAAATATAATCTGCCCCGGGCTGCTTTTTATTTTTTTCATTGTCTATCCTGAAAACTTTAAAATGAACCCCATCAAACCGGTTAAGGCCATCCTTTGTTGCAGCACAAATAAATCCTTTTGAATCCTGGCATATAAAGTAGACTGTATTATTTGAAAGCCCGTTTTCTACCTGTAAATGCCTGAAATAATATGGCTGGCCTTGAACCCGCACATTTATTAACAACAATACCAAAAAGAAGAC
>JAICZH010000178.1 GCA_025933775.1 Chitinophagaceae bacterium | reverse complement strand
TTTATAAAGAGTTAAAATTTAAACAGAGCAAGGAAGACGCTGCGCATTTGTAAATTTTATTCTTTATTTGCAACTCAAATTTTATAAATGATTAAAAAGTTTTTTTTCCTGGGTTGTCTTTCAATGATAATCTTTGCTGCATGCAAAAAAAATGACACTGGATGCAATCTCACAGATTCAAACGTGGTGGCGCCTGTATCCGAACAGGAAGCTTTACATGATTCGCTGACAGCGCTTGGTATTAATGCGACTCTTGCTCCTTCCGGTTTTTATTATATAATACACCAGCCCGGCGACGGCGCATCGGTTCCGGCTCCTTGTTCAACCGTTGCGGTATATTATCGTGGTGGTTTTTTAAATGGCCAGGTGTTTGATTCTACCTCTGCAGATAATCCTGCGGTATTTCAACTGGGACGTTTGGTTCCTGGCTGGATAAAAGGTTTGCCATTAATAAAAAAGAACGGAGAAATTACCTTGTATCTTCCGCCTGCTTTAGGTTATGGATATAAAGACGTGAAAGATAACAGCGGACAGGTGGTTATTCCGGCTAATTCAAACCTTGTATTTAAAATAACATTACTTGACCTTCAGTAAATGTTTACCAGAAAATAAATTTGAATTATTTATTCGTTTACTAAGAAAAACGGATTGAGAATAATTTAAATCATGATATTCCACATATTCCTTTGACCGTATTCTCCCCAGGTTTTCATTAATTTTTTCAGTTCTTCTTTCAACTGCGCTTCGGTGATTTTATCTCCTTTGGTTGGTGGAACAATCGCTTTAGTATCGATTGGTGCGGTTTCAACTTTTGTAGCATACCAGCTTGTGTGAATTCTGTTTATTACCAATCCCAAAATCATTCCCGGTAAACCGGAAAAACTTTCCGGGCCGCCCGGAACGGCTATTTCATCAGTATAAAATGCCACCACAAATACGGAATCCATAATAATGGTGGTAGCCCTTCTGCAATTAAATCCTGCTATTTCCCTAAAGTCATTTTTTATTTTCCATTCTGCATGTCTCAGGCTATCCCTAATCAAAAATGTTTTATCAAATACATCTTTCTGCGCCACAGATTGGCCGGCATTAAAATCGCTGAAAACAATATTTTCATTTGCGGGAAGATTAAAAAAAGGAACAGGCTTATCGCTGGATTCGCGGCCAGGCTTATAAACTGTTTTACTTCCATCGAAGATCAAATCAAAAAAGGAGCTTTTAAATTGAGGAATTGATTTTTTTAATTCTTCTGCGAAGCTGCCTTTTAAATCAGCCCATACATTTGTGCGTTTTTCAAATTCTATTTTTCCCTTGGATAAAAAAATTGCCTGGGCATGAAGCTGGTGATGCAAAAAAAATAGTATCGGTAGCAATAAAAGCTTCTTCATTATTTATAAAAATTTAAAACATTGATTTGGGGGCGCCGGCGCCTCCTTTGTTATTGAAATTCCATGTGAAAGTGATTAATCCATACCGTTGATAGGTCAGATAATGTTTTTCTACAATAGCATAAGATTGTACTGTTCTGTTATATCCTTTGTTTTGGTTTAAAATATCGTGTATGCTAAACCGTAATACCAATGCATCGTTCTTAAGAAATTTCTTTTCGATGTAGGCATTCCATAAGATAACATCAGTGTTCACATCAAACGTGTTTAGCTTTTGACGGAAATTCATATCTACATCAGAACCTATTTCCAGTTTGCCCGGCAGCGAGTAACTACCATCAACAGAATAATTATAGCTCCAATAATTGCTACCGGCTACTTTGCTGATACTTGATTTTGAAATGTTGTACGAAGGCGATGCAGATACATTAAACTGGTATTTATCTTTTACATAAGTTCTCAAACTCAATCTCATGGATAGTCCGGTGTTTGTGGTTACATTTCTCTGGCCGTTTACAAAGTTGGTATTTTTAGAAAGATTAGCCTGCGGGCTTACACCTGCATTGATTTGAGTTTTCGGTATTTTGATATAATATCCGGCATAAAAATTTCCAAAATAATTGCCATTTACGTTCCTGAATTGTGTGGTTCTTTTTCCAAGGTTATCGATAGTATAGGTGCTGCTGATGGCGTCGCTTGTGGAAGTAAAATTGGTACCAATATAAATTGATCGCTGGCTAAAAACTTTGTAATTATTAAAGCTCAGGTTAAATGAGTTGCGGAATTCCTGGCGTAGGTTCGGGTTTCCTATAACAACATTGAGGGGATCATCATTATTTCTTAAAGGCTGTAGCTGATCTATCGTAGGCTGATTTGTACTACCATTATAATTAAATCTTATTCCGCTATAGGCGTTGAATTTGTAGTAAAAATTTGCCCTTGGAAAAAGATTGTAATAGCTATATTTTCTTGAAGTG
>JAICZH010000112.1 GCA_025933775.1 Chitinophagaceae bacterium | reverse complement strand
CAAAAAATTAATCTTCGAAAATTACGAACAGGATTTTGGTTGTTCCCGGTATGTATTATTCTTTTATCTTCTTTTTATTTGTTGCCAAATATTTATGGAAGCAAAATGCTTGCAGGCTTTACTCCTGAATTTATGGGAAGAGAAGATGGATACATTGGGCTTAAAAAAGTATATCATTTAAACATAAGAAATGTAGTAATAAGCGATGCAGTAATGTATAAAGCTGCGTATGAAAAAAAAATGGATGTAATCAGTGGATACAGCACCGACGGGCGTTTAAAAGCTTTTGATTTAATTGTTTTAAAAGATGATAAAAAAATATTTCCGCCATATTATGTGGCTCCGGTGGTGCAGGAAAATGTTTTGCAAAAATATCCGCAACTTGAAAATGTATTGAATCAATTGGCCGGGCGTATAGGCGACACCGTTATGACTGAATTAAATTATCGCGTTGATTATTTAAAGCAAAACCCTGAAAAAGTTGCCAAAGATTTTTTAATGGAACAAGGTTTGTATAAAGAACCGAAAAATGGAAATGCAGGCGTAATAAGGATTGGCTCAAAAATTTTTGGAGAGCAATATATTCTTGCAGCAATGTATTCGATGCTTATAAAAGGAAATACAAACTTAGATGTAGAAACTAAAACCGGATTAGGCGGAACAAAAATTTGCTTTGATGCACTAACCAATAATCAAATTGATATGTATCCCGAATATACCGGGACTGCATTGCTGGTAATATTGCCCACGCCGGATTCTGTTATTAAAAGTTTAGGAGCGAATGAACAAAAAATTTATGATTATGTGCAGCAGCGGTTTCATAAAAAATATAATTTGAAATGGCTGCAACCGGTAGGCTTTAATAATTCGTATTGTTTAATGATGCGCAGAAAACAATCGAAGCGGTTAGGTGTTAATAGTATTTCAGATCTTGTAAGATATATCAATAAAAAATAAATTAAGCATCGTGGTGCATCAAAATCATATCTTTTCTCGCAAAGGAACAAAGTGGCAAAGAATTATTTTGCGCCCTTATTTTTCTTATGCGACTTTGCGTGATAGATCTTAACTTAAATGAGATTGTGCTCATACAATAAAAAATAAATTATGGACTTATTAGAAAAATATAACACAGTAAGAAAACATTCCGAAGAAATATGTAAACCCTTGAAAACAGAGGATTACGTGGTGCAGCCTGTGGTGGATGTAAGCCCACCCAAGTGGCACATCGGGCACACTACCTGGTTTTTTGAAACATTTATTTTAAAACCTAATTTAAAAAATTATGAAGAATTTGATCCGCAGTATAATTATGTTTTCAATAGTTATTATGAAACCGTTGGTGCAAGGGTAATACGAACTGATCGCGGAAATTTAAGTCGTCCTTCTGTGGAAGATATTTATAAATTTCGCAAGCATATAGATGATGCCATGAATGAATTGTTGCATAAACAACCATCACAACAGTTGGAAGAATTAATTGTGCTCGGGCTCAATCATGAGCAGCAGCACCAGGAATTATTAGCCACTGATATAAAATATATTTTAGGAAATAATCCTTTATTTCCTGCTTATAAATCTTTACCAAATAAAAAAGAAAAAGAAAATTTTGTTTCCAAAAAAACCAATGATTTTATAAAAATTAAAAAAGGAATTTATAAAATAGGTTATGAAGGAAATGATTTTTGTTTCGATAATGAACTGAATTCTCACGAAGTTTTATTACAGGATTTCAGCATTGCAAGTAATTTAGTTACCAACGGAGAGTTTATGGAGTTTATGGATGCCGGCGGTTATAAAAATTTTAATTATTGGCATGCTGAAGGATGGGATTGGGTAAAAAATAATAACATCAATGCTCCGCTTTACTGGCATTTTATAAATGGAGAATGGTATAATTATACTTTGCATGGTTTACAAAAAGTAGATAGGGATGTTGCCCTATGCCATGTAAGTTTTTATGAAGCGTCAGCATTTGCATCATTCAGGCAAATGCGCTTGCCCACTGAGTTTGAATGGGAAGTGGCTGCGCAACATTTTGATTGGGGCAAGCGATGGGAATGGACGGAAAGCGCTTATCTTCCTTACCCGGGATTTACAAAAGCGCCGGGGGCCATTGGCGAATACAATGGAAAATTTATGGTAAATCAAAAAGTATTACGAGGCGCATCGGAAGTAACGCCGCAGGGGCATAGCCGCATCACGTATCGCAATTTTTTTCATCCTTACTTACGCTGGCAATACACAGGAATAAGATTGGCACAATAATATCTTATCAAAAAAATAAAAGTGATGAATCAATTTTTAGATGATGTATTGAATGGCTTGCGATCATCTCCCAAATATTTGCAATCAAAATATTTTTATGACAAGGGGGGAGATAAATTGTTTGAAAAAATTATGCAATGCAAAGAATATTATCTCACCAATTGTGAATTGGAAATTTTTTCAACACAAACACCGCAGCTTGCTGATATAATAATTGATCACCACAAAAATTTTGATGTGGTAGAGTTAGGCCCCGGCAATGCAGTAAAATCATTCTATCTTTTACAAGAGCTTGCACATAAAAATGCCATTGCCACTTATTTTCCTGTTGATATTTCTGATAATATTATCCGTTTACTTCAAAAAAAATTATCTAAACAATTGCCACAACTCAATATTCACGGGCTTCACGGCGAATATCTTTCCATGCTTACAGCAGCAAAAGAAGTTTCTGATAAAATAAAATTGGTTTTATTTCTTGGCTCTAACATTGGAAATATTCCTAAAAAAAATATACATGATTTTTGCAAACAATTGCGCAGCCAGCTTTCTACAGGTGACATGGTATTGATAGGAATTGACCTTACAAAAAATCCAAAACAAATTCGTAATGCTTATGATGACAGTGAGGGTTATACAAAAAAATTTAATTTGAATTTGCTCAAAAGAATAAACAGAGAATTAAATGGAAATTTTAAAATAAACAATTTTGACCATTATGCAACATACGACCCATCAACCGGTGCGTGCAGAAGTTTTTTAGTTTCATTAAAATACCAGGTAGTAACGGTTGGCGAAAATGAAACTTTCTATTTTCAAAAAAATGAATCGGTTTTTATGGAGATCTCTCAAAAATATTCCATTGAAGAAACCGATGAAGTTGCCGTCAATAGCGGCTTTGCGCCTATTGCACATTTTTTTGATAAAAATAAATGGTTTACGGATGTGATTTGGAAATGTGTATGACAGAAGCTAACTGTCATGCGTACACGAAAATAAAAAGTATCACTTTTAAAACCCCCACCCTTTCATAATTTTCAAATCTTCTTCTATGCATTCAAGCGGCGTTTTATTTTGATAATCTTCCTGCTCAATTATAAAATATTTTGTTCCGGTTTTGCGGGCATAATCTATCACATCTTTTACATCTATCACACCTTTGCCGAGCAATGTACTTTCATATTTATTTTCATTTGGCGCAGGAGTATCTTTTTTTATTTCATCTTTTACGTGCATGAGTAAAAACCTGCCGGGATATTTTTTTAAATAATCCATTGGTCTGCCGCCCGGCTCATACATATTGCCAATATCAATTTGCTGCGTTACTAAATTTTTATCGGTTAGTTGTAAGAGCAAATCATACAACACAGTGCCATCAATACTATGGTTGAATTCATAACTTTCATTGTGAAATGCGAAATGTATTCCTGATTGTTTACATAGCTCGCCGGTTTTATTAAACATATTTATATACTGTTTAAAATCATCCATGTTTTTACAAAGGCCTTCATCAACACCGGGGCTTATTACATATTTCATTCCCACAGCAGCTGCATCTTCAATAGTATGTTTCCATTCGTCGGTAAAGTCATTTGTATTTTTATCCCATTGTTTGGAACCAAGAAAAGTATGGCCGCTATCCATTTTTAATCCCGTATCATTCAAAAGGTTTTTAAAATCCGGAACAGAATATCCATAAAATTTTCTGTTATAATAGCCTGCGTGTTCCACATATTTATAGCCCATCGCTGCTATTTTTTTTAAAGTGCCGGCAGGGTCTTTTTTCATATCATCCCGCACAGTGTACAGTTGAATACCTAAAATAATATTTTCTTTTTTTGATTTTAAAATATCCGGAAGCAAGGCTACTCCTGCAATTGCAATGCTGTTCTGTTTAATAAATGTGCGGCGCGATGTATTCATAAAATAATTTTTTATGGTGAAAGAATAATAAAAATACTTAATAGTTTTTAAAAATTATTAATACAATTTTTTTACAGTTATAATTTATCTGCGTATATGCATCACCGTTATATTCATTCTACAACAAAATATACACCACTCCTTTTATAACCGTTGAATTATTTTTTAAATCAATAATGTATGCATAAGCGCCTGATGTTAATTGCACACCTTTAAACTTTCCATCCCAAAAAATATTTTTTCCATGGTTATCAAAAACCATTTGCCCATAACGGTTGAATACTTTTACTTCGGCGCCGGGGTACGCCTGCAAGGCTTCAATAAACCAATTATCGTTTATACCATCACCGTTTGGCGTAAACGCATTTGGAATATATAATTGCTGATATACCTTTACCAAAGCCGTGTCTGTGGCTGTTCCGCAGTCTTTATTAGAAATTACATGCAGCACATACATTGTATTTACAGACGGATTTACAACAGGAGTAAGCGTTGTATCTCCCATTATATTTTCATTGGGCGTCCATTCATAAGTAACATCCGTTCCGGCTGCATTTCCATTTAATGTAACAGATTGTCCTTTGATAATAACTTTATCAGGGCCTGCATTGGCAACAGGTTTTTTATTTACTGTAATTAATATTGAGTCAGAAGTTTTGCATTGATTATTGGCAACGGTAAGAACATACAAAGTTGTTTCAACCGGCGATGCCATTGGATTGGGAATATGCGAATCAGAAAGATTTGAAACCGGCGCCCAATCATAAGATGTAATGTTATTGCTTCCCGCGCTATTAAGCTGAAAGGCGGTGCCCTCGCATATTTCAGCATCATTGCCTGCGTTTACAAAAGGTTTGGTATTAAGTTGTGCAATCGTTGAATCTACCGTAACACAACCTTTTTGCGAAGTTACTTTTACATAATAAGTTCCGCTATTTAATTCTGTAGCTAATAGAATAAAAGGATTTTGGAGGTTGCTTGAAAAATTTTGTGGTCCTGTCCATGAAAATAAATCGCCATCATTTGCATTAAGAAATAATGTATCGCCAACACAACTACCATGGTTAGACGCAGATGGTATCGGATATTTATTTACACCTACCGAAACGATATTTGAAAAGATAGAACAGGAAGTAACGTTCCTATTTTCTCTTTGCGAAACAGCCAACCGGTATAAATAAACTCCGGGCGTTAATACCGCAGGACGTACATAAACGGTATCAGTTGCGTCATTAATATTTGTCCAGGATGCGCCGCTATCAATGCTAAGCTGCCATTGATATACGGGATCATTATAACCGGTTGAAACATTTGCATGTAAAGTAAAAACAGAATTATCGCCGGTACATACGTCAACAGAATCGGCAGCGCCATTAATATTTGCAGTAACTAACGGGCCACATGCACGAAAAGTAATATCATCCAACAAAAGATCGTTGCCGCAACCCCCGGGTGCATTATTGGTCATTCGTATCACAACAGAACTTGTGCCTGCTGTGGTTGAAAAGAAAAATCCATATTGAGTCCAATCCGTACTTAAAGGTATATCTCCTGTTTGATACGATTTTAAAACAGCGCCTGATGTAGTTTCAATATTAAATGTAATATTTGGTTTGATGCCATTGCCACCGCAAGCGTAAGATTGCAGAACATTATAAATCCATGCCGCAAATTGATAAGTGGTATTGGGGCAAAGACCGTCAACCTGCTTTACAAAAAAAACGCCGGGATTATAAGATGCATTTACCACCATCATGTATCCATTTACATCGCCGGGAGTATGATCTTCCGGAAGCGAATGCCATGTATTTCCGAAACAACTATTGGTTGAATTGGCAATAGTATAATAACCATCTTCGGGGCAATCATGATTTGCATACATGTAGTTGGTAGTTGATGCATCTAATGGAGGGCCTGGGTTAGAACCCGCGCCAAACGTGATATTGACTACAGGATCGCCAAGGCTTCCTTCACATAATTGCGCAGTAGCTTTGGATGAATAAATACCGACCAGCAAAAAAATAAAAATATTTTTTAATTGTTGTGCCATATTTATTCTCATAAAGTATCAGTAATGCTAAGTTCATTAAATAAATTGAATAAACTAGGGTAAGTAAAGTAAAAAAAATTATGTGATTACAAGATGACAATTAATAATACTGTTATAAAAAACGACAGTTATTTTAGAAAGATATTTTAAAAACCAATCGCATAATTATTTTTAATTTTATAAAATGCAAAACCGTGTTGATCCATTTGGCAATATCATTGATTCAAAGTCCCGTGGCCAGTGGATGGGCAACAGGGGGCAACTTCACAATGATACTAAAAATATTGTAAGGCCATTTAAACTCAAAGCGTGGCTTACTTGTTTATTATCTTTCAAAAACAGGAAAAGAATGATAATGGCTCCATGGCAATACACCGAACTTTTTTTTTATGATGAGGCTACAGCCTTTGCTGGCGGCCATCGCCCATGTTTTGAATGCAGGCGTCAGGATTATAAAAAGTTTAAATCGTACTGGCTTGCGGGCAACAAGAAATATCGCTTTAATGAAAAAACTTCTATTGCTGAAATAGATAATATTTTGCATAAAGAAAGGATAGACAGCAAAGGCAATAAAGTAACTCACTTTGAAAACAGCAATAATCTTCCCGACGGCTCTTTTGTTTTAATGAATAACGATCCTTACGTTGTAAAAAATAAACACTTGTATCATTGGACAATTAATGGTTATGACAAAAAAATTAATGTGCCCGCAAATGTTGTATTAATGGTACTTACACCTGCTTCCACCCTGAATGCTTTTCGTGCAGGATATACACCGCAAATTGGAATTGACAAAACTGTTGAATAAAAGTTTTTTGGAATATTAAATTTATATTGACTCCATTATTGATCTTTGATCTATTTACTAACGGTAATGGATATACGAAAATTTTTAATAAATAAAAATAAAAAAATGAATTATACAGCAAAGCAAAATCGCTATGAGCAAATGCAATACCGTCGCTGCGGAAACAGTGGATTAAAGCTTCCTATGATTTCTTTAGGCTTGTGGCACAACTTTGGCGAGACGGATGATTACGAAAATTGCAGAAAAATTTTGCATACCGCTTTTGATAATGGCATCACTCATTTTGACCTTGCAAATAATTACGGTCCGCCACCCGGCGCTGCTGAAAAAAATTTTGGAAAAATATTTAAAAAAGATTTTAAATCCTATCGCGATGAATTAATTATTTCTTCTAAAGCAGGATGGAGAATGTGGGACGGCCCTTATGGAGATTGGGGTTCCAAAAAATATTTAGTATCAAGCCTTGATCAAAGTTTGCAAAGAATGAAATTGGATTATGTTGATATTTTTTATCATCACCGGCCAGACCCTGAAACTAATTTAGAAGAAACTATGACAGCGCTTGATCTCATCGTGAGACAAGGCAAAGCTTTGTATGTCGGCATTTCAAGTTATCAGCCTGAAGAAGCGGCAAAAGCATTTGAAATTTTAAAAAGATTGGGAACACCTTGTCTCATTCATCAGCCACGATATTCTATGCTTGATCGTTGGGTTGAAAATGGATTATTAGATCTTTTGCAAAAAGAAAAAGTAGGTTGTATTACATTTTCTTCTTTAGCGCAAGGAATGCTTACTAATAAATATTTAAAAGGAATTCCAAAAGATTCAAGAGCAGGCCGGCATCTTGAAAATGGCGCCATTACTGAATCACAGATTACGAAAGAAATTATAGATAAAGCAAAAAAATTAAATGCAATTGCTGCGGAAAGAAATCAATCACTTGCGCAAATGGCTATTGCATGGGTTTTAAAAGATGAAAGAATTACTTCTGTTATTCTTGGTGCAAGCAAGCCAAAACAGGTAACCGATGCAATCGGCGCCATAAAAAATTATCATTTTTCAAAAGAAGGATTGGAAAGGATTGATGATATTTTGAATAAATGATTGCCATCAATTTTTTTGCCAAGGCACGAAGATAAGAGTTGACAACTTTTGAAAAGTTGTCAACTCTAAAAAAATTATTGTGATAATTTCAATACAACAACTTCGTGAGAATCTAATTTAGCTTTGAAAGATTTTTTTGTATCGCCTGCATTATTTTTTGTCCATAGATCTTTTATTTTATAAGTATGCTCATTTGCATTCATCGTTTTATTAAAAAGTGTATCGGTAATTATTTCATCTTTCCAATTAAAATTTATTTGCATCGGCTTATGCGAGCGATTTAAAAAACAAACCGCCCAATCATTATCGCTTAATGGTTTTACATACACTTCCAAACTATCATTTGTTCTTTTATACAAATAACCTTCCATTCCTGCTGTGTCCTGGTCAATGGCAATTACATCTTTATTAGTAAGAATGGATTGGGTTTCTTT
>JAICZH010000136.1 GCA_025933775.1 Chitinophagaceae bacterium | reverse complement strand
CCTTTTAATTTTTTCGACAATACCAAAAGAGTTTACAGCCGTGCACGCATGTTGCCTCCGGCAAAAATTACCAGCTCTTTTTTAAAAAATACATTAGCAGCAGATGGTTGCATTATTGATGCAGAGCACATGGAGAATTGCCTCATCGGAATAAGAATGAGGATTGGCGTGGGTTCTGTAATTACTAGTTGTTATTTAATGGGGAGCGATTATTATGAAACCATTGAAGAAATGGCGTATGAGTCAGAAAAAGGATTACCCAAATTAGGCATCGGAAATAATTGTTTTATAAGAAATGCCATCACCGATAAAAATTGTCGCATAGGCAACAACGTTAGAATAAACGGAGGAAGCCATTTAGAAGACACCGACCAGGAATTATATACGGTAAAAGATGGGATTGTAGTGGTGAAGAAAAATGCCATTGTTCCGGATGGATTTACGCTTGGATAAATAAATTGTATTGGTTTTATAATTATTGTATTTTTATAAATGTGTATTTATTACACAATTTAATTTTACTAAACGATTGCTATGTTACCACAATTCAGTTTGCCGCAGAAGCGCCTTACTTTTCCGCAAATAATAAATATGAGCTTTGGATTTTTTGGAATTCAATTTGGCTTTGCATTGCAAAATGCAAACGTTTCCAGAATATTTCAAACGCTCGGCGCCGATATTGATAAGATTGGGATTCTATGGATTGCCGCGCCACTAACTGGTTTGCTCGTTCAGCCTATCATTGGTTATTTAAGCGATAGAACATGGCACCCAAAATGGGGAAGAAGAAGACCTTTCTTTTTTACAGGTGCCGTGCTTTCTTCAATTGCACTTTTTTTAATGCCGCAATCAATCATGCTTTGGATGGCTGCAACATTATTGTGGGTGCTCGATGCATCTATTAATATTTCAATGGAACCCTTTCGCGCTTTTGTTGGCGATAAATTACCATCATCTCAAAGAACAACAGGTTTTGCTACGCAAACTTTTTTTATAGGATTGGGCGCTGTTATTGCTTCGTTGTTGCCTTTTATTTTTACAAACTTTTTTCATATAAGTAATACTGCTCCTGCTGGTGAAATTGGTAATTCAGTAAAGTATTCATTTTATATTGGCGCTGTTGTTTTTTTTCTCTCAGTATTGTGGACGGTAGTTACCACAAAAGAATTTCCACCGGAAAATATTGAAACGTGGGAAGAAGATAAATTAAGAACAAAAGGAATTTTTAATGGCTTTATCGAAATAACAAAAGGTATTTTTAAAATGCCGCAGACAATGCTACAACTGGCTGTGGTGCAGTTTTTCACATGGATCGCTTTTTTTGCAATGTGGATTTATACAACATCAGGCGTTGCACAAAATACTTTTGGCACAACAGATACAACATCCAAAATTTTTCAGGATGCGGGTGATTGGGTAGGCGTAATGTTTATGGTGTATAATGGCGTTTCTGCAATCACTGCTTTTTTGCTTCCTGCTATTGCAAAAAAAATTCAAAGAAAATATACGCACATGATTTGTCTTGTTATTGGCGGCGTAAGTTTAATATCCATATTCTTTATTAAATCACAGGCTATGCTTTTGCTTCCAATGGTTGGCGTAGGGCTTGCATGGTCATCAACACTTACGATTCCTTATGCAATTTTAGCAGGAGCATTACCTGCAAGCAAAATGGGTTTTTACATGGGGGTATTTAATTTTTTTATTGTAATACCACAAATAGTTGCCGCAGCTATTCTTGGTTTTTTTGTAAAACATTTTTTTAATGACCAGGCAATATATGCATTAGTAATCGGCGGCGTATCTATGATCATTGGCGGATTTTTAAATTTTATTGTTCAGGATAAAGACGTAGTAATTCCGGAAGTGATGAAGTATGAATTGGTAGAAGGGTAAGCTCAAATTTCGCGAAGCAATTTTGAATCATAATTTTTTAGTTCCTTATCTTTTATTCTAAATCATCTGCCATGAAAAAATTTTTTCTTTTCTCACTTTTCACTTTTCAATTTTCACTTTTAATTTTTTCCCAAACCAATGAAATAAAATGCTACCCAACCAACTGGTGGGTGGGCATGAAATGGAACAAAGTGCAATTAATGATTCATGGAAAAAATATTGCTAACGGTAACGCCTATACGCTAAATTATCCGGGAGTAAAAATTGAAAAGGTAAACAAGGTAGAAAATCCCAATTATGTTTTTCTTGATATTTTTATTTCACCATCTGCAAAACCGGGAATTGTAAAAATAATTGACAAAAATTCAAAAAAAAATTTGGTTGATTTTGAATTAAAAAAGCGCAGAACAGGCAATGGCACTGCATTTGCACAAGGCATTACTTCAAAAGATTTTATGTATCTCATCATGCCCGATCGCTTTAGCAATGGCGATACTACTAATGATCGCATTGCAGGTTTACGCGATCAAAGCCTCAATCGTGATTCTGTTTATGAAAGGCATGGCGGCGATTTAAAAGGCATACAAAATCATTTGGATTATTTGCAATCATTAGGTGTAACAACACTTTGGCTCAATCCGGTTATACTGAATGATATGCCTAACAGAACTGAGCATGGTTATGCATTTACGGATCATTATACCATTGACCCGAGAATCGGCGGCGCAAAAGGTTATGAGGATTTAATAAATGCAGCTCATGCAAAAAAAATGAAAATTATTCAGGATGCTGTGTACAATCATGTGGGCTTATATCATTTTACGGTTCAGGATATGCCCATGAAAAGCTGGCTGCATCAATGGCCTCATTATACTAATACCACTTATAAAGATCAACCACTTTTTGATCCGCACGCAAGCGAAATTGATAAAAAGAAAATGACCGATGGATGGTTTACACATCAAATGCCAGACCTGAATCAGAGCAATCCTTATGTTGCTAATTTTTTAATTCAACATGCAATATGGACGGTGGAAGAATTTGGAATTGACGGATGGAGAATAGATACGTATGCATACAACAATTTAAATTTTATGAATCGCTGCAACAAAGCATTAATGGATGAATATCCAAACATCACTATGTTTGGCGAAACGTGGGTGCATGGCGTTATCAATCAAAGTTATTTTGTTCAAAATAATTATAATATTCCTTTTAAAAGTAACCTGCAGGCATCAACCGATTTTCAAACATTGTGGGGAATTACAGATGCAATGACGAAAGATTTTGGATGGACTGATGGTGTGAATAATTTATATACAACTCTTGCGCAGGATTTTGTTTATAAAGATCCAACACGTGAAGTAATTTTTTTAGATAATCATGATATGGCAAGATTTTTTTCGGTAGTAGGTGAAGATGTAACAAAATACGAATCTGCGCTTGCATGGTTGCTTACATGTCGCGGTATTCCTGAAATATATTATGGCGATGAAATAGGATTAACAGGTTTTACATTTCCTAATGATGGGCATGTACGACAAGATTTTCCCGGTGGATGGAAATCGGATACATCAAATAAATTCTCTGCGAAAGATCGCAATGAAAGAGAAAATAATATTTGGAATTATATATCAACACTTGCCAATTTTCGTAAAACATCATCCGCTCTTACCACCGGTAAAATGATGCAATATGTTCCTGAAGATGGCGTGTATGTTTATTTTCGTTATGATAATAAACAAACCATAATGATTGTTATGAATACAGCGAAAGAATTAAAAAATATTTCTCCAACAAATTATTCAGAAAGAACAAATGGTTTTTCAAAAATGAAAAATATTATTACCGGAGAAATAACCTTATTGAAAAATTTTTCTGTTAATGCAAAAACATCGGAAGTGTGGGAATTAATGCGTTAAGCCCCAAAGGGGCGTCATATGCTAACGAATGGCGTAGCCCTTCGAAAACAAACCATGATTATTAAGGAAGGGCGCAGCCCTAAAAAAACAAAATCACCATGCCACAATCTCTCGTAAAAAATTACATACACATTGTATTCAGTACCAAATATCGTCAACCTTTTATACATCCGCCTGTAGAGGAAGAACTTTATGCTTATCTCGGCGGAGAATGTAAACGGCTGGAATGTCATCCAATAAAAATTGGAGGCTATATAGACCACGTACATGTACTTTGTATGTTATCTCAAAAAATAGCATTAATGAAATTGGTTGAACAGATAAAATCTCATTCTTCAAAATGGATGAAAACAAAGGCTGATGAATTAATTAATTTTTACTGGCAGGATGGTTATGGAGCTTTTTCTGTAAATACAACAGATGTGATTACAGTAATTGCATATATTGCCAATCAAAAAACACATCATAGTGTTATTTCTTTTCAAAATGAGTACAGGGCTATTCTTAAAAGATACCAGGTAGCATATGATGAGCGCTATGTGTGGGATTAGTGTATAGTGAGATGCTCACATACATAGGGCTTGCGCCCTATGTTGGCGAATAACGCCCTTTCAGGGCTATCCTTTCAGGCTACAACAACGTTTCCCACATAAACCTTGCTTTCTGTTGTTTAATTTCTTTGTTTTCGGTTTCATCGTCGCTGTACCAATCTTTGGTACGGTCGTTTATGGTGGTTTCTAAAAATTTGAGATCATAATTCTTTTTGGCATAAACCGGTTTTATCACGCTTTCATCTACATTATTCAGCATAACTTTTGTGGCTATCCACGATGTATATAATCTTGGAATGGTAACGCCCAATATCATTCCCGGCAAACCATTTATAGAACAAGGGCCGCCAGAAATCATTATCTCATCAGTATAAAATGCAAAAACATACACGCTGTCAAATATAATAGCAACGGCCTTTCTGCAATTGAAACCTGCAATTACCCGGCTGTCATTGGTAATTCTCCACTTTAATTTTGGAATAGTGTCTTCAATATTAATATTACTTCCGTCTATATTTTTTTGCATGTTCATTTTGCCTGTTTCATAATTGCAATACCACACATTTTCTTCATCATCTTTTTTCCACCAGTTAGGTATTTTTCTTGATTCATCGCTCCAGTGATCAAATTTATAAATGCTTTTATTATTGGCAAAAGTAAAATCGTAATATCCTATTTTAAACTGTGGAAGCTGATCTTTAAGCATATCCTCAAACGTACCGTTGCCCATTGTTTTTTTAATATTGGCTGTTACTTCGTATTCAATCTTGGCTTTGCTTATAAACTGTTGTGCGTATAACCATGACCGTGAGAATAATAAAATCAATAAAAAAAATATTTTATTTTTCATAATTATTTTTTTACAAATATTTATTTTGATTTGGCAGTTTTATTTTTAAAATCCCATTCAAAGCCGATTGCAAAATATCTTTTAAGCCTGTCGTTAATTGTTTGCGTATAAGTGTTGCTATAAAAACT
>JAICZH010000111.1 GCA_025933775.1 Chitinophagaceae bacterium | reverse complement strand
GTTATCTGCTGTTGCTGGTGTACCAAGAGTGCTAATCGTTGCATAGCATACACCATTATCTGCTACTGTTGTAATATCATTTGGTGCTGTAATGGTTGGTTTTTGATCATCACTCACATTGATAGTTTGTGTTGCTACCAGCGATGTATTGCCATGTATGTCTTTTACTGTCCAATGAACAAGTGTTTGCCCGAAGGGATACTGATTATTTGCAGGAGCATCATTTGTTAATGTGCTTGCATCAACACCGCAATTGTCTTGTGTTGCTGGTGTACCAAGATTGGTAATGGTTGCATAACATACACCATTATCTGCAACTGTATTTATATCATTTGGTGCCGTAATGGTTGGTTTTTGATCATCTGTTACTATCACATCAAATGTTTTTGTATCAGTGCCACAAGTATTCGTAGCTGTAACTGTTACTGTGGTTATACCTACAGGAAAAAGTGTACCTGATGCCTGTGAATAGGTAATACTGGGAGCAGGTAATCCTGAGGCTGTGGCAGCAGTGTAATTTACAATTGCCCCACATTGCCCTGCGTCATTGTTTACAGAAACATTTGAAGAAATGCTTGTAATAACTGGGGCAGTATTTACAGTAATTGTTGCGTTGCCACTTGTAAACGTACTACTTCTTACACATCCATTTGCATCTGTTACAGAAACTAAAGAATAATTTGTAGTAGAAGAAGGATTAGGTGAAACATTAAATGCCGTTCCACTTACAACATTAGTTTGCGTTATATTGCCCGTACCATTATTATAAACTACTGTGAATGGGCCGGTCCCTGTTGTACCAGTAAAAGTTAATTGGCCCGTACCCCCATTGCAAATTGTATTACCATTTAAGCTGCCCTGTGGGAGGGGTCTTACAACAATTTGTGCAGTTGTATTTCCAAAGCCGCTTGTTCTTGTACAGCCATTTCCATTAGTAATAGAAACTAAAGAATAAGTGGTAGTAACCGTTGGATTTACTGCAACATTAAACGTGGTTGCCATTTGACTTGAAATAGTTTGACTCCATGTGGAAGTTCCATCTGTATATTGAATGGTGTAAGGCATAACAAATGTTCCATCTATGGCATCAAAAGTTAAACTACCATTATCGCCTGAACAAATGGTGCTTCCATTAAAACCAGTTGATCCGGTACTGTTATTAGGTAAGTCATTTATAACTAATGTTCCTGTTCCTGTCTTATTATCAGAACCACCTGCTGAAAGATTTACACTAATGGTGTAGGTGCCGGGAGAAGCATTATTAGCTATTGTCAAAGTTAAAGTGCGGTCTGGAAATGGATTATTACCAGTTGAATTAAAACCAGCTAATGAATTAGCAGTTACTCCAGTTGGCAATGCCCCAACTGTAAAAGTGCCATTAACTGTCCCATTATTGCTTCTTGAAGAATGAATCGTAAATGTAACCATGGTTGTTCCACTTGCAGGAATACATGCACTTTGAGAAGTAGGATCAAATGTTACACTTCCAATATTTAATGCATCTGTAAATACCGCTTCCGCATGCAATCCAGAACTCTTTCCATCTGCAGTTAATTTCAACGTTGCTCCCAATTCATCCGCATCACTGGGCACATACCATGTTGAACTAACATTGCCACTTGCATCAGCAACCACGGTAAATGGCTGATGTGCAGGGCTTGTTGCATCATCGCCGCCAGTAGGGTCGTGCAATACTTGTAATGTTACCGTTTCACCTGGCTGAAAACCGCTGCCGGTAATAATTGCAGTGGAGCCGGGCGCATAGTCAGCTTGGTCGGTAGTAATTGTTGCAGTTTGAGAAAAAGCGGTCAGGCTGCTGAGTGTAATAGTAAATACAGTAAGCAGAAGAGCGTATAACTTTAGTTTCATAAACCAGTTTTTTGTTTAAGTAAATTTTTTAAAGAAAATAAATAGAGAGGTAATTATTGGTTACGATAAATTAAAACCATTTATCATTTTCAGGAAAGTGGATGCAGTTCTAAATAGTTATTGGAAGAAACGTTAGCTTTAAGGGAAGTGAAGCCAAAAGTAATAATTGTTTTCAATTATTCAAATGTTTTATCATTTATTTTTTTCAGGTACTGGATTATAAACTTTAAAAATTATTCTACTCTTTAAATTAAGCTAAAACTCAAAGCTCACTTCACTTTCGGGGTTGCGCAGCTTATTGCTTTTTCGATTGCCATTTATGGTAACATATATAATTTCAATCTGGCTTGGGTACAATTCATAAAAAATAGTATTGCTGATTTCTATTTTATTTATATTATTAATAATGCCCGATTTGAAATAGATAGCAACGGAATTATTTTCTTTATCTTCTTTGTAATTGATCATTGAAAAATTTGCCCGTTCACCATTTATTTTTATTTGCAAATGAAGGGCGATGTATTGTTCTATTTCAGAAGAAAGTTTTTTTGCATCAACCGGATTTGAAATATTTTCTTTTCTAAAATATTTTTTTTGCAATGCCAATACAAGATCATCGGTAAATGCCTTACACAAAATCGTTGCAAATTTATCTTTACTATCGTAATCAATTTGCGTAACAGAAATATAAGTGGGATGTGCGCCATAATTTTTAAATTCTTTTTCCGGCGTATGCAGTATAAAAGAAAATAAAAAGATAATAAACGAATGAAAGATTGCCATTAATGTTTTACAAATTTTCGCACATATTTATTTTGATCGTTAGATACCATTAAAGTGTATGTACCGGCAGACAATTTATAAGTATCAATCGTAAAATAGTTATTACCTCTTTCAAATAAAGGCGGTGAAACTTTAATTACAACTTTACCGCTTACGTCCGCTATCACTACATTGTAGCGCGATTGCTTCTCAGCTATTAACTGAAACTTTAATTGATTTTTTACAGGATTGGGATAGACCAAAATATTTTTAGAATTATTTTCAGCCTTTATTAATATAATATTGGAATAAGCTGCATGTCCTGATTTTGTAATTATTTTCAACCGGTAAAAATAAGGTTGTAATTCATTAATATTATTATCGGAATATTTGTAAGCAATGTTTCCGTTTTCTTTTACAGTATCAATTGTTGAAAAAGAATTTCCATCTTCACTTCTTTCAATAATAAAATAAAAAATGTCTGCTCCTAAATTTTCTTTCCACGATAAGAAATTAGATAAGTTTTGTTTTTCACCATTGAAATCCAAAACATACAGGAGTAATTCGCCCGATTGCGGCACAAGTTGAACTCTATAACTCTTCATTTGATTTTTAGATAAAGCAGCATTAACTGTATTGCCTGCAAATGAAGCGTCCGAAATATCGGTTTCAATATGTGTTACATTTTTTGCACTAACCACATCATCATTAAAATTGAAATTAGTAGCCGATGATGCATTTGCAAGATTCCAAACACGCACGATAGCGCCTTGTAAATCCATTCCTTCTTCTGACGGTTTCAAAGCCCACAGCAATGTATTGGGATCGTCAATGCTCATGAAAGAAAAATTATCTTCTGGCAAAATACCTGATGTATTATTTATTTGAGTGGATATAAAACCGTTTTGATGTTCCAAAGCGCTTTTCATTGATGCCGGAGCGGAATAAGAATGGAATGAAGAGATAGCATAACTTTGATTAAAGAGAACATCTTCGTCTGTCATGCCATGTCCATTCACCCTGCCACCTACTAATACTTTTACTCTGGCCGTATTTTCATCTAATGTTTGAGGAGTGCTGTTGCCCGTTTGCATAAAGTAACAATCTTCATTGGATAAGGTTGCTCCATAATTTCCATTGCTGCTTATTGCTGCAAAGTGATTTAATGTAAGCCAGTCGTAGCGTGCCTGTTGATCGGCATAATGACCGCCATGGCTCACTCTTTTTGCATTAATTATTGCCCCGTTTTCTTCATGCCATATCGTTGGCGAAGTAATGGTAGAAGTATTAAATGAAAAAGTAGTGCATAAAGAGTCTCCGCCAAAATTTTCTGTTTCTGTATTATTAATTTCTATGCGCGGAATAGATTTAAAAACAGTTATTTCAGTTTTATGATCAATGAAAGCATTTGAACTAATATCTACACTAATGCTTACCGGGCCGCTGTTTGTAACAGTAAAAGAACCAAATGTATTTTCACTTCCCGAATAAGTATTATTGCGGCTGATGTTATTTATATACTCTGTGTTGTTATTAGTATTGGCTAATTGTTTATTACCATTTGTTTTATCAATTAAGCTGGTAATAACACCTCTGTTGGTAAACACGATAGAAAAATAATCATTATCTATTGTTTGTGTGGTTGTATTTACAGTTCCCGAATTGGGAAAAGAAGCGCCGGCTCCGTTTCTTATTTCAAAAACCTTATAACCTACCGAAGGCACGTTCTGCGCCAGTATTCTTAGATATTGTGCACCATTAATGGTTACGATTTGAGATGGCGTTTCAGTGTTAGTGGTTACATCTATTATATGTACTGGCAAAGCGCCGTTGTATGGATAATCAGTATAATCGGTTCTCACCCAGCTTAAGGAATTAAAAACCATGAAACGTTGATTAACGGAGTTAAGCTTCACCTGGTTTGCAAGATTGGCTTTTGCAAGCGTGTATAATTGGTCCACATAATCCGAGAAATTTTGCTGCATTCTTCTTTCCCATGTAGATCTTTCGTCATTGGTTACGCCGGGGCCATATCCTCCAAAATCATGTTCCCAATAAATTCCCACCGACATCCAGGCCACCTTGCGTAAGCTATCTAATGTATTGGCAAAAGACGGATCTGTTCGGGCAACTATCGTTGCCATTGCTTCGGCGGCTCTTAATTTTTCCAACGATCTTTTTACATTAGCGCTTACTTGCGCCAATGATGCACAATCAAGCTCCCATTCATTGCCATAAGTTTGGGTTAAGCTTGGAAGTGTTGCTCCATAATTGGTTTCAAAATCTCTGAAAAAATCTACTTCGTTTGAAACAATTACTCTTTGTGAAGAATTGCTTGCAGCTTGTGCCGCAGGAACAAGGCTGTCAGAGAGAGTTTCAAAATCGTCCCAACCTACGCCAAATGCTGCAGCAATATTATAATTATAATCAGGCGTATTTACTTTATTACTTAAAATATTAATTGCATTGGCAGGATTCCTTGCTTCTGCATAACCTCCCACACTTTGGTCAGAAGTAAGATTGTACCATTTCATTAATATTTTTTGATCGTCTAATCCTTTATACCAATATATTTCTTTTTCTCTGTCGTTGGTTAAGTCAGTAATTTTTGTAGCGCAATTGCAGATGCCATGCCATGAATATTTAGCGCCGCATCCTGCCCAAATAGAGGCCAGCCCAAGTGGCATTACCTGGTTTTCCATATCAATAGCTGTTTCAAATGGAATCCCATATTTTCTTTGCAGTTCGCCTGCATAATACATTCCCCTGATGGTAGCTTCGGCAGGCACACAGCCATAAGTTATTATCAGTGGATTCATGGGTATTACTATTTTTTCACTTTTAACCTGGTTCATGAAATTTTGAAATTCTGCAGCGGTCTTATGTTTTTGGTAAGCCCATGCCCAATACGTTCCGTCGCAGCTAAATTTGGTTTGAAAATCGGGTGCGTTTCCACTGGTAGCATTATTATTGGCCATCCATGCATCTATCATAGTTATAAATGCGGTTTCATAAGCTGTATCACTTGCTGTCCACATAAAATCGGTATGATCATCATTGGCTAAGTATAGCCGTGATTGAGCGAAACTTTTATTACAAATAAAAGAAGCAATTAAAATTAAAGCTGCAGCGCTTCTTTTAAGGGAATAATTATGAGTTATGTTTTTAAAAAATAAACTGAAGCAATTCATTAGTTCGGGATGTTAATTGATGAAAATTTTTTATGCCAAATAGTATGCCCAATATATTAGAGGCAAAGATTGATTTTACATTTAATCTATGGCTTTAAAATGTTTTGCTTTAAATCTGAAAAAATTAATTAAATATATTTTAGGAGATAAGAATTTACAAAGGTTCTCGTGTTTTTTTTGAGAATTGGATTTGAACGTTGTGATGAATAATTTCTTTTACTTACAACACAATTAATAAATTCTTTTTCCAAATATACATTTCTTTATTAAATTTTTCATACTTTTAAATTTTTACCAAACTATTCTTGCTAAATGGAACTGAAAGTTTCCGATGAAATAAACTCTCCTAAATTAATTTTTTCTGATAATACGTTTCCGCTTGTTGTTGATTTGGATGGAACATTAATTAAAACAGATCTCTTGCACGAGGGTTTTATAATGCTCATGAAAAAAAATCCGCTTTATTTTTTTGCATGTTTGTTTTGGCTTTTGAAAGGCAAAGCTTTTTTAAAAAATAAAATCGGAACGCTTGTTCATTTGCGCTACGACCTGCTTCCATATAATAATGAGCTGATTGATTTTTTGCAAAATGAATTTACAAATGGAAGAACGATTATATTGGCAACAGCCTCGAATGGGGCAAATGCAAACCGCATTGCCAAACAACATCCAATCTTTGAAGAAGTATATGCTACCGAAGAATTAAATTTAAAAGGAACCAATAAAGTAAAAAAATTAATTGCAACATTTGGCGAATCAAAGTTTGATTACATCGGTAACTCCGGTGCCGATATTCCTGTTTTTTCATCATGCCGGTATTCTTATTTAGTAAATCCATCGCAGGCGCTTGAAAGAAAAACAAAAAAATTATCTGATCTTAAATACAGTTGGAAATCGAAAAAGACAGGCTTAAAGAATTATATAAAAGCTATAAGAATATATCAATGGATAAAAAATCTTTTGATATTTGTGCCGCTTATTACATCTCATTCTCTTACTTCGTTTCAATTGCTGAAAGAAGCAACCGCAGCTTTCTTTGCATTTGGCTTTGTAGCATCTTCTGGCTATTTAATAAATGATTTAATGGATCTCAATTCAGACAGGGCGCATCCGCGAAAACGTTTCAGGCCTTTCGCTTCAGGCCAATTGCCTATCCTAAACGGCTTTGTTTTATCCATTGTTTTTTTTGTTGCAGGAATTTTTCTTGCTTCACAATTGAACACAGCTTTTTTAATAATCCTGTTTATTTATTTTATCATTTCATTTTCTTATTCGGCATATTTTAAAAAAATGATTTTGTACGATGTGTTTGTATTAACCATACTATACTCATCACGTGTTATTGCAGGCGGGTTGGTTACGGGCGTTTGTTTATCATTTTGGTTAATTGCATTTTCTACTTTTATATTTTTAAGCCTGGCATTTGTAAAAAGATATGCTGAACTGATGAAAGTAACTACTGAAACCGGATTAAAAGAAAGAGGAAGAGAATACCTGCCTGCCGACCTTAATTTGCTACAAGTGATGGGGATTGTAAGCGGCTTTTTATCGGTAGTAGTATTTACATTGTATATAGATAGCCATGAAGTGGCTCAGCTATACTCGCATCCTAAAATATTATGGTCTATCAGCTTCTTATTTTTATTTTGGATCAGCCGGATTTGGGTGGTTACTACACACGGCAAAATGACTGACGACCCTCTCATATTTGCTGTGAAAGATGCAACGAGCTATTTTATTTTTCTGATTATCGGTATTATCATGTGGCTCTCCATATAATTTTTAAAACCAACTAATAAATAATACCGTACCATTAAAAAGTAAGATTTATAGCATGATCTTTATAAACTATCTGCGTGAATTAATGCATCTGTTTCGTTTGGGAGTTATTATTCCAATGGCAGCAATTTTCTGTTTTTATTTACTTGCAAGCAATAATAAAAACTTAAAAAAATATGTATTAATAGTTTTTTCAGTAATATTTTTCATTAGCTTTTTTATTTTTTGCAGCACTATTATTTTCAGGCTGAGCAATGCGCAGGTGTGGGATTTCACGGCTTTTTACCTGTATGGAAAAGTAGCCGCCAGTGGCCACAATTTTTATTTACCTGCAAATTTTCATACGGTTTTTAATTCGCTTACACTTCCTCCATTAAGTTATAGAGGTTTTATTGAAGAATCGGTAAACGTTGGTTTTTTATATCCGCCGCCAACCATTTTATTATTTACTCCTTTAGGATTTTTATCTTATCAAACAGCATTAATATGCTGGACGATTTTTATTATATTGTTTGCCATCGGTTCTATTTACTTAATCTATGATTTGTGGTTTAAAAAATACAAATTAAATGGGTTGATGTTGGTTGCCATCTTATTTTTTATTTTGGAACCGGTACGGTCAACAATCTTTTTTTCGCAAACCAATTTTATCGCTTTGTTTTTATTGCTTTTGATGTACAAATATGCGCATAGTAAATATGCAGGTATTATTTTAATGCTGGCATTATTTACAAAACCTTACATGATAATGTTTGGAATAATTTTTATCATTATTAAAAACTGGAAGGCGATAATTTATTTTATCATCAGCGCTGTAATAGCGGTGGCAGCCACATTCGCAATTTTTGGCAAAGATCCTTTTATTACTTATATATTCGACAATCCTTCAAAGCACCTGCCCGACTGGGTTTTTTCAGAAAGCATTAATGAGTCATTGCATGCAGTTTTAATAAGGCAGCATATTATCAATCTTAATAATCCTTCTGTTTATACATTTATTTCTATT
>JAICZH010000151.1 GCA_025933775.1 Chitinophagaceae bacterium | reverse complement strand
TGTTGATTTCCCGATTCCGGGTTCTCCGGCTATTAGTATAATGCTGCCTAAAACAATACCACCGCCTAACACACGATTGAGTTCTGTATCGATTGTAATAATTCTTTTTTCCTCACCGCTGGTTACATCCTGGAGGGAAATGGTTTTAATGCCCCCACTCAAAGCAGAAAATTCTTTCCATTCTGATACAGGCTTTTCATTTCCTTTTACAATCACTTCTTCCACAAAAGTATTCCACTCATTGCATGACGGGCATTTACCTACCCACTTTGCACTTTCGTGTCCGCAGTTGTTACAAAAAAAAGCCGTTTTAGTTTTGCTCATTTACTTAATGTACTAATGTGATGATTTGCTAATGTGCAAATTAATTCCTTGGTGCCAAAATAAGAATATTGAACATTTATACTTTTACTGAAAGAGATTTTCAAATTACTGACAACGATGCATGTTATACAAATCTTCTTTTACAAAAAAGTTTTTCGATTATTCCCGTTCGATAGAATGTATTTTACAACAACCGGTTTTAAATCCGTTATGTATAAAAAAGTAAAAGAGCCGGTAATTCTACCAGCTCTTTGTACTTACTAACCCATTAAATTCTATTGCTAAATTACAAATTGCAGAGAGATAAACAAATTAAATTTCGGCGATGTGAATAATTTTTCTAACCCTTCACATATAAGAGCAAATAGCGTTTTGATTTCATCTACTATTGATTTTCAGTTGGTTACAAACAATAATTTCTACATTGGCGGTTATCAAAGTAATTATAAAAATATTTTGTTTATATTATAAACTAATTTATTTTTATGCTTTATTTATGTACAATGAAGATTTTAAGCATTCTTTTTCTTGTTTTAATTAGTTCTAATGCAATAAGCCAGGTAAAAATCGATGGAAAAATCCTGAGCAATAAAAATATTCCGTTAGCAGGAATAAGTGTCAGTATTATGGATTCCTACGACGGCGCCACCTCAGATTCCGCTGGCAATTTTTCTTTTATCACTTCAGAAAAGGGGCCGCATATTTTAAAAGCTACCTCTTCAGGTTTTAAGGATTATGAAGAAAAAATTGAAATCGCATCTTCACCTATAAATCTCAACATACAGCTCAAGGAAGCCATCACTGAATTAAAAGCGGTGGTAATTAGCGCCGGCACTTTTGAAGCAGGAGATGCAAAAAGAGCGACTGCCTTAAGCTCAATCGACATTGCTACTACAGCCAGCGCTAATTCGGATATTACTGCTGCGCTTAAAACGCTACCCGGCACCCAGCAAACAGGAGAAAGCACGGGTTTATTTGTAAGAGGCGGCACAGCCGATGAAACAAAATATTTCATCGATGGTTCATTGGTCAATCATTTTTATTACAGCACCGAACCGGGCCAGGCATCGCGCGGCAGATTTAATCCGTTTTTATTTAAAGGGACGCTTTTTAGTTCAGGCGGATATTCCGCGTTATACGGGCAGGCGCTTTCCTCTGTGTTGCTGCTTGAATCCATTGATCTTCCTGAAAAAACCTCAGCCAGCTTTGGAATTTCTTATCTCAATGCCAATGCAGGCATACAAAAACTTTCTAAAAATAAAAAGTCGTCCTGGGGAGCTACGTATTCCTATGCTAATTTATCGCTCGTTTATAATCTCATCAAACAAAGATTTGATTATTTCCAGGTTCCCATAGCGCACCAGGCAGATGCAAATTTCAGAATTAAAACTTCATCCACTGGCATGTTAAAATATTATGGAATGTTTGGGGCTACTAATGTAGGTTTCAGAAACCAGGATGTGGATTCTTTAAAAATGAAAGATGCATTTGCGCTTAAAAATATAAACATCTATCACAACCTGTCGTGGCGTGAATTTTTTGGAAATGGGTGGAAAGTGGATATCGCAGGTTCGTACAGTAATAACGAAGATAAAATTAAAATGCAGCTGCAGAATGAAAACAATATGAAACAGGAAATACCAGACAATCCCCTGTATGCTTATAAAAATTTCCGACTGGTAAGTAAAGGTAATTATGCTAATGGCAAAGTAATATTTGAAAAAAAGTTACAGGCGCTCAGCGCTATCCGGTTTGGCGCTGAGGATAATTATAGTGATGAAAACGCAAATTATTATGAATATGACGGAACGATATATCCCCGTAAAATAAAAGAGAATATTTTTGCTGGTTTTGCTGAGGCCGATATTTACCTGGCAAATAATTTCGCTGCGCGGGCCGGCGTACGCACAGAGCATTCTAAATTAATAGAAGAATGGAATGTTGCGCCGCGTATTTCTTTTGCTTATAAATTTCCGGATAAGGGCCAGGTCTCTTTCGCCTATGGCAATTTTTACCAGGACCCGGACAACAAATACTTACCTTCTATTAATGCTTTGCATTTTGAAAAAGCTACTCATTATATATTGCAATATCAGAAATCAGTGAAAGACCGGTTTTTCAGAACTGAAATATTTTATAAAAAATACCACGATCTTATAAAAACTACGGGTGCTAACAATGAAAATTTTACTGCTATAAACAATAAGGGTTTTGGGGATTCAAAGGGTATTGAGCTTTTTTGGAGAGATAAAAAAACATTCAAAAATTTAGATTACTGGATCTCTTATTCTTACCTTGATACCAAACGGGATTTTTTAAATTATCCTTCTTCTATTGAACCGTCTTTTGTTTCAAAACATACGGCGTCGATAGTGCTTAAACAGTTTATAGCGCCGGTAAAAATGCAATTCAATATGTCTTATACTTTTGCTTCGGGCCGCCCTTACTATGCAATGGTATACGACGACAATCAAAATAATTACTTTATAAAAGAGCAGGGACGAACAAAAAGCTATAATGATGTAAGTGTGAGCCTGAATTACCTTCCAACCGTATTTAATCCCAAAGCGAAAGCTTTTTCTGTTTTCGTACTTTCGGTAACCAACGTTTTTGGATTTAAAAATGTGTATGCTTATAATTTTTCAGTAAACGGGCAAAATAAATTGGCAGTTACGCCGCCTTCCAGAAGATTTATTTTTATTGGATATTTTGTGAGCCTTGGAATTGACCGCACACAAGATGAGATTAATAATCATTTGTAAAGCGGAGAGCCGAAAGCAAAACGCATGGCTAAAGAACGAGACTAAGAATTATCAGGTATGAGGTTTGAGGTATTTGGGTTATTTATTATAAAACCTAAAATTAAGTATATGGAAAAGGAAATAAGGGATCCGGAATTATGGAAAACAGCACAAAAAAGAGCAGGATTTAAATATCATGTGCTTATTTATTTTATCATGAATATTTTTTTCTGGACCGTCTGGTATCTTAGCCTGAAAAATACCCCGAGCCCAATCACGCATATTGAGAAGATACCGTGGCCTGTATGGCCGATGGTAGGCTGGGGCATTGGTGTTTTTTTTCATTACATGGCTGCCTATAAAAATCAAAATTCCCTTGCCGAAAAAGAATATAATAAACTTAAAAACAATAATAATTGAACCAGGCAACGGCTTTTTCTCTAATTCACAAAACAATCAAAATGAAACAAACAATTTTTTTGGCGGCATTAATTAGCATTTCCGCATTTACTTTCGCCCAAAGCGCGAAATATGAAGGAGCAATGAAAGCAAATATTTCGCAGCTCGATTCACTCATGGCAAAAGGCAATTATACCGAATTGGCCAATAATTTTACACGCATCGGCGATGCCGAAAAAAACCAATGGCTTCCCTATTATTACGCCTCGTATTGCTACACCATGGACGCATTAAGAAGCCAGGATGCTTCGGCAAAAGATCCTATAGCGGATAAAGCCGATTCATCCATTCAAAAAGCAGTGGCTACTTTAGGAAAAGATAATTCTGAAACAGCGCTTATCAAATCAATGATTGCAACTGTTCGCATGACGGTAGATCCACAAAACCGTTACCAGCAGTATGTCCCCGCAATCACCGATAACCTGCAAAAATCTGAAACG
>JAICZH010000077.1 GCA_025933775.1 Chitinophagaceae bacterium | reverse complement strand
CGAATTTTTTTGCCGCCGCTATATTTATAAACGATATAATCAGCAACCATATCAGGATATTTTTGTATCAATTGCAGTTTTATTTTTTTATAAACTCTTAATTCAGGATATGCAGGTACTTGCATTTCTTTAAATGCCCATGTTCTTACATTTATTAAAATGGCATTACTACCGGGTATTTTATTTTTATTTATTTCAAAAAAAGGCGATAATACTTTGCCGCTTCCTTGTTTATGAATGAATATGTACATATCAGGAGTTTTATAACTGAAAAGGCTGCCCGATAAAAAGAAATCCCAATAGCCAAAAAAATTAAGAACTGGAATTGCGGCAAAAAAAATAATAAACAGGAAATTCCATTTTTGTTTTAAAGCTGAAACCCGTATTAATATTGGTTTATTGCTAATAAAAAAAATGAAGAGAATCATTGCAAATGCTATATTCCAGGGCAGAATGATGAGGTCGTAATTGATGTAACCAAACAAAACCGCAATGCTGATGTGCATAATAATTAAGATTGCTGCAGCAATTTTGTTGGTTTGATGAAATAATAAACCGATGCCAGATAATATTTCAATAAAACCAAGAATATACCCGCAATGAAATAATAAAAAATTGTATTGGAATAAATTATTTACATGTATGATTCCTGCATGAATGATTTCCTGCCGGATATTTTGTGAGAAAACAGGATTCATTTTACCAAGTCCGCTAAAAAGGTAAACTGAAATAAATATGAAAGCAATTGAAGCAACGGCATTCCTTTCATTTTTATAATTAATAACAAGCGCAAGTATTATAAAAATATATTGATATTCCCATGGCTGCCACCGGTTTTGATCTAATAAGCAGAAAAAAATTTCAATAAAAATTATGCCTTTCTGCAGCCATCTTTTTGAAGGAAATAGAAGCAGGATAAACAATGCAGCAACTGAAAAAATGAATAAAATTAAATGTATTGCAGCCGGGAAAAATAAAAAATTAAAGGGCGGAACAATTGGGAAGAACCTGTTGGCAAGCCATACTTTCCACGACATTATTTTTGCTATAATCCAGAAGAAGCAAATAATTCTTGTTACTATTATTTTTTTTGAAACAATAGGTAAATTAAATAAGTTCATAAGGATTATAATTAAAACCTTGCCAGCAATTTAAAATTAATAAGCCTCGGCGTTAAGCGGTTGGGAATGCTGAAAGTATTGTTAGCAAAGTCTTTTATGAGTTGATAAGAAATAGTATTATCGCGATCAATTAAATTAAAAACTTCAAGGCTTGCCCAAATATTATCAAAGGCACGAAAAGGAGAATGGCTGCGCCGTAATGATTTTTCACTCAATAACAAAGCGCTGAAACCAACATCAACACGGATGTACGGCTCAATAATTAATGCATTGCGGTACTTCACGCTGTTGGGAATGTTGTACGGCATATTACTTCCGTAAATCATATTTAAATGAACTTTAAAATTTTTATTGGTGCTTAGATAATCCTGTAAAAAAAGCCCGAGCGTTAGAAGCCTGTCTGTTGGCCTTCTCACATAACCTTCTTCATTTTTTATACTATCCGCAACTACCTGGTCGGTTGTTTGTGCAGTTATAATTTCACCTTCAGCATTTTTATAGGTGTAATAAAAATCATTATCGAGATTTTCTTTTGTTTGGCTCACACCAATACTGAGCCAGCTTTCAGCGCCTTTTACCAACTCGGTAAAGATTCGCGTTTCAATTCCGGTTGCATAAGCTTTTGCATTGTTATTGCCATAATATTGTATTCTTACATTGTCAATATCATACACATCTACATCAGTAAGCGATTTGTAATAAGCCTCTGTTGTAATGCGCATGGGGTGATTGTTGGTTGCAAGATTATAATCGAAGCCGGCAACAAACTGAATACTTTTCTGACTTTTTAATCCTGTATTTATTGTTCCGTCATATCTTCTCATTTCCCTGTAAAACGGCGGCTGGTCGTACACTCCGGCGGCTGCTTTAAAAACTATATCTCTTTGCCAATTGGGTTTATAACTTATTTGCGCACGCGGGCTTACAATAAGTTCTTTGTTGAGCGAATTATAATTAAACCTTACTCCTGCCTGTAAGGTAATGTCTCTAACGGTGTCGCCTATACGAAGATTGTCCTGCACATAACCGCTGTATTTATCAATTACCAAATTTGCCGAAGATTTTAAAACACTGCTAAGATTAATTTGATTGGGATTATATGGCAAAGAATATTCAGCGCTATCCTCATATTCCCATTCATTCAGTTTATCATGAATAATAGTGTGATCAACACCGGCGCCCCATTGTATAAAATGTTTGCCTTCAGCAAAGCTTCCTTTATGACTTACATTATACACATCAATGTTCAATACATTGCGCGCATAATTTTGGTAAACGCCCGCTCCGAGCGGGTTTACGATTTGCCCGAATGAAGAACTTGTTTTATCAAAATCTCTTTCGCCAAAAAGATATGCGCCGGTAATATCAAAGTTTTCATTTTCATTATCGCCATAATGGCTGGCCATCCATTTTAATTTTATTTTTTTATTTACATATTGATTCAGACTAAGCCCGATGAGATTGGTATTGTAATTATCTTTTTCCTGTCCTTCAAAAAATATATCCAAACCAAGATCGGCAGTAAACAAGGCCGAAAAAATTGCGGATGATTTTTGTGCTGATTCGGGAATTAATCTAAATTTTGAACCTGATAAAATACCTAATAGTTCTAATTGTAATTTTCGTGTAAGCGTGTACGTTAGATAAGCCTGCAAATCCGATGCAGACGGAACATAATTTCCTTTTACTTCCTGGCTGCTAAGTAAATCTTTATTGGTTTTACTTCGAACACCAAACAACCATGAAAATTTTTTATCGTGCGAAGAACCTTCCAAATGAAACCCTTGCTCCAAAAGGCTTACATAAGCCGAGCCGCTGAATGTTGTTGGTTTTTTATATTGAATATCTAAAACACTACTTATTTTATCGCCATACTTTGCCTGGAAACCGCCGGTATAAAAATTAATATTTTTTGTGAGTTCAGGATTAATAAAACTTAATCCTTCCTGTTGTGCGTTGCTTACCAAAAACGGACGATAAATTTCAAAATCATTTATGTAAATAAGATTTTCATCATAATTACCGCCGCGAACGGAATATTGTGAGGTAAGCTCATTATTGCTGCCAACCAATATTTTTATAAGCGCTTCCACGCCGCCGGTGGCGCTTGGTAAAATGGCTGCGCTTTTGGGGTTTATTTTTACAAGCCCTGTTTCTGTTCTTTCTTTTTGATCGTTGATGATAACAGGTTCGAGTGTCGTATTATTTCGTGTAAGCTTCACCGTTAGTTGCTCTGCTTCATTATCACTCAGATAAAAATTTTTTTGTTCCTCGCGATAACCCGTGTAAGAAAATATTAATGCAAAAGCTTTTTCGGCAGGAACTTTTATTCGATAAGTTCCGGAATCGGAAGTGGCAATTCCATTTTGCCTGCCCAAAATTGTAATGGTAACTCCGGGCAACGGATTTTCATTTTCATCAATAACTTTTCCTGATACATAAGCAGTTTTCTTTTGAGAAAACCCTGAAAGCGCTATAAATACAAGGATAAAGGAAAATGCAGTTCTCATAAAGTGAAGATAATATTTTAATGAATTATATTATATCAATTGTTCTTTTTTAGTTGTGCCTCTGCTTAAAAAATTATTTCACGCAAAGGCGCAAAGGAAGTAAGTTTATAAGGAGAAAACTTGCGACTTTTCCATCTTTGCCCCTTTGCGTGAAATGAAATGACACACCACCTTGGTTTGATTTTATTATTTTTGAAAAATGACAAAACGATATTTTATTTTTTTATTTTTTCTTTCATTGTTTTTTTCTAATTGTTCTACTCAGCAAGAACGAAATAATGAAAAAATTATTGATACAAACAAGCCTGTAATCAGAGATCCATTTCATAAGCTTTGTCAATATTGGGAAGTTACTGATGCGGATAATCCCACCTACAGAGATATTTATGATCATGAAAATAATGTAGAAAATTTTCCCGGAATTATTTTTATGACGGATTCTACTTTTCTTGAAAACCCGCGTGGTGCCATGCGTTACGGTAAATTTATTTTGAAAGGAAAGGTAATTACTGCGCAATTTGATGATGGCAAAAAAGCCGTTTATACAATCGAAAATGTAGAGGGCGATACAATGCAGTTTCGAAGAGTAGAAAAAGAGCATACAACAATTTTGTATGTAAAAGGCCATCGCGTATTTTGGCAGGATGCATCATTAAATCCCTACAATAAAATAAACAGTAAATGGAGGATAAAACCTTCTAAAGCAGAAAACCCGCAGGAACTTAATGAGCGGCTGAAAGAATGTGTTCAGTTTTATGAATATCTTTTTATCGGAAATGCTGAAAGTGAAAACACTGAAATTAATTTTTTAGGATTGCCTACTTGCTTTAAATGGTACCAGGGCGGAATTTTTGTTCAGTCGCAAAAAAACCTCGATAAAAAATGGATCAATTGTTTTTATAATGAAGAACAGGCATTGCAGGCAAGGCAAATGATGGAAGATGCGGTTACCACCAAAAAATATAATTGGGATACCACGCAAACGAACTGGCTGAAACAAACTGCTGATGTGCTAAAACAAATTCATGATAAAATGTAAAGTGAAAAAATTATCTTAATAAAAAAAGCAATTTCATATCTTTAAACTTCACGCTAAACTTTACTCCCCTTTCCTCCGGAGAGGGGTTGGGGTGAGGCCAAATTTTTTCCATGAAAACAATTAAAGGACCCGGAATTTTTATAGCGCAATTTATAAGCGATATACCTCCTTACAACAATTTAAAAAATATTTGCCAATGGGCTAAAAGTCTCGGTTTTACTGGTGTTCAGCTACCTACTTTAGATGATCGGTTTATTAATTTGCAAAAAGCTGCTGAAAGTAAAACGTATGCTAATGAAGTAAAAGGAACCGTGAATGAATGTGGTTTAGAAATTACCGAACTTTCTACACATTTGCAAGGACAATTAATTGCAGTAAACCCGGCTTACGATGTTTTGTTTGATGGATTTGCTCCGCAACAATTTCGTAATAATCCAAAAGCAAGAACTGAATGGGCTGTGCAGCAAATGAAATATGCAGCAAAGGCTTCACAAAATTTAGGATTGAATGCACATGCAACTTTTAGCGGCTCGCTCTTGTGGCATACATTTTATCCCTGGCCGCAAAGGCCGGAAGGCTTGGTGGAAGCAGGTTTTAAAGAATTAGCTAAACGATGGCTGCCGATATTAAATGAGTTTGATAATTGCGGTGTGGATGTTTGTTATGAAATTCATCCCGGCGAAGATTTACATGATGGAATTAGTTATGAAATGTTTTTGGAAGAAGTAAACTTTCATTCAAGAGCCTGTTTGTTGTACGATCCATCGCATTTTGTATTGCAGTGCCTCGATTATCTTGCATATATTGATAATTATCATTCGCGCATAAAAGCTTTTCATGTAAAGGATGCAGAGTTTAATTCCACCGGAAAACAAGGCGTGTATGGCGGTTATCAAAGCTGGATCAATCGTGCAGGGCGCTTTCGTTCATTGGGTGATGGACAGGTTAATTTTAAAGCGATATTCAGTAAGCTCGCCGCTTATAATTATCCCGGATGGGCAGTGTTGGAATGGGAATGTTGTTTAAAAAATTCAGAAGATGGCGCCAGTGAAGGAGCGCAGTTTATTGCAAAAAATATTATTCACGTAACCGATAAAGCGTTTGATGATTTTGCAGGAACTGTGAAAGATGAAAAATTAATCAATTCAGTTTTAGGACTTGAATAAAATAAACTTTTGGAAAGTTTATAAACTTTCCAAAAGTTTTGTTTAAATAATCCAACTTATTTTTAATCTTAAAATATAAACATGACTAAATTATTTTTTTTATTAACTGCGTGTATGCTTACCGTTAGTAACGGTGATGCACAAACGAAAATGCAAAAAGGCAATACGCTTTCTTCTGCTGAAAAAAAAGAAGGATGGAAATTATTATTTGATGGTAAAACATTTAATGGATGGCATACTTATGGAAAGCAAGCTGCGGGCAAAGCGTGGGCAATAACTAATGGCGCTTTTTATTTAAATGCAGAAGATGAAAAAAATTTAGATGAAAATGAAAAAGGCGATTTAGTAACTAATGATGAATATAAAAATTTTGATTTGAAACTGGATTGGAAAATCGGGCTGAAAGGAAATAGTGGCATTATATTTTACATAAATGAAGACCCTGCAAAGTACGATGCAACCTATAAAACAGGAATGGAAATGCAGGTGTTGGATAACGGAACTCCCATACGAAAAGGGCATGATGATGCTAAATTTTATACGCATCGCGCAGGAGATTTATATGATTTGTTAGCCTCGAAAGAAGCCGCTCATCCGCAAGGCGAATGGAATCATATAGAAATAAAATGCGTAAATGGAGCGCTCGATTTTTATATGAATGGAGTTCATTCTCTTTCCACAACTTTATGGAATGATAACTGGAAAAAAATGATTGCCATCAGTAAGTTTAAAGATATGCCCGGGTTCGGAACTTTTAAACAAGGAAAAATTTCTTTACAAGATCATGGTGAAGATGTATGGTTTAAAAATATAAGAATAAAAAGGCTGTGATACTTTAAAATTATTTATTTTACTGATGGATTATTTTTTTGAAAAGGTAATACCGTAAAACTTTCTGTTGCTGCTCCTGCAATTCCTGAATCAGAAATGCCTTGTATCAATACGGTATATTTTCCCGGTATATCAGAAGTATAAAATGAAATATTTTGTTGGCCGGTTTTAGTTTGCACATGAGGCGACCAATATAAAACGTTTCTGTAATCAGGGATGCGGCTTTGCATTTGCTGTTCCGTTTCATATTGAGGTGAATAAAATTCTCTTTCAAGCTGCAGCCCATCGTATTCAACAACCAGTGAATTAGGGTCAAGTTTGTATCCATTCAAATCCCCATCGTAAGTAGCATAGCTTACTATGCCATCATATTGTTGATTGCCTTGAAAAAATCTTGTTGTGGTTATATCAATCTTTTGAATTTTTAAAGGATCCATTTCAATTATTTTATTTACATTAAAAACAGGAACGCCATCCATTAAAACCAATGGAGCATCATTAAAATGATTTAAATAAGGTTCATTAAAAACTTCGTAATAAAAATTTTTATCTCTTTTTTTTAAATGAACTTCTTTTACATACTCTCTCATTACTTCTTCCATTGTTGGAAACCGAGTGTAAGCATCGAGATAATATTGCCTCAAAGGAATGCCGTAAAAATTAGTTGTGTCATAAGTAACGGGCAATGCGAAATTGTTTTCTTTTTCAGGTTGATAAATGTTTTGCGCCTCAGCGCCAATAGTGCGCAATAAAATTTCATTTGAAAGAGCAGGTTTTAAATTTAAAGAAGCAACAACCGTTTCATTATATTGTTCGGAAAAAGGATTGTCTATAAAAATATTATAATTGCTATCTGCTTTATTGGTTTGTACAATAACTTCCCGGCTGCCATAAAATTTTTCAATATTAAATTTTACCGCACCATTTGCAGAAGAAGTTGCGTTAGAAAATTTAAAACTTTTGCCTGGCACAGAAAGAAAAACAGGAATGCCGGCATTTTGCAAACCAGCAATTTTTGGTATTAATTTTCCTGTGATAATATGACCTTCACACTCGGGTAAAAATGTAAATGAAGGCTTTTCATTTTTAAGAACATCTTCCCACTTAAACCTGCGCCAGCCCTGAGTTAGCATAAGGTTATCCATTGCTTTATCCACTTCGGCTCCTGAATTTTTAAAATAATAATCCGGCGATTCTATTTTGCCTTTTAGCTCTGAAGTAAGCCACAAATAATTGACTAAATTTATTGTTTGTTCCGGTTGCAACGAATCGGTAAGATAAACTGCCACCGATACATCTGCGTTTACGGCATAACCGTTAGGAGTATACGCAGAAATATTAATATCAACTTTATCTCTTTGTTTATATTGTTTCTGCAGGCTATCAAATTTTATTTGCAAAATATTTGTTGGTTTTTTAAAATAAAGCCTTTCACATACAGGTTGTTTTTCTTCATTAAAAACAGTTAATTGAGAAATACCATCATCAAGCGCTGATTTATTTATGGTAAAGGTTGCATTTCCATTATTCAATGATTGCATCTTTGCCAGCTTTATAGATTGTCTTGTTTGTACAAATAAAAAAACATTGTGTTCCCTTTCGTTGTTGCATTCTATGTTTACTGAAAGATTATTGCCCTCATCTTTTACATGCATAATCCATCCGGTGTTATAAATTTCAGGAAGTTCTTTCGTGAATATTTTATTATTTATTTCAACTATTGCATGATATTTATTTTCTTTATCAGGATGAAAAGAAAAAGTTCCCATACCAAAACGTTCTGTTTCAAATTTTGTAATGGTATCATTTTTTTCATTTAGAATAAAACCTTTTGCATTCAACCCTTTTCCGAAGGCATCAGTAATTTTATAAGCTATTGTATTATTTAAATTATAAACAAGATTACCACCTTCAGGAAAAAATTGAATGTGATAGGATGCAGCGCTGTCGCTATTATTAGCCACCGGCCCTTTATCCGGATTGATGATTGTAATTATCTGTTCAAAATAAAAATGCGAATCAAAATTTTTCATCCAGTTAGTATATGCTCTTATTAAATAATTGCCCGTACGAATGGAAGACGGTATCAAAAAGGAACCATCTCCTTTTCCTGAATCAATATCAATTTTCGCTTGCAGCAAAGGTTTGTTATTGCTTATAATTTCTACATAACATATTTTACTTAATAAAGAAAGCGTATTAGAATTAGCATTTGTTACGTAAGCTTTAAACCATATCACTTCACCGGTTGCATAAACAGTTTTATCAGTATGAAGAAAAATTTTTTCCTGGTAATTATTGTTGTTGTAAGTTTCAAAACTATTTTCAATAGAAGATATATCTTGCGAAAAAGCACGCCCAGCCTGCATTACAAAGAGTAATATTATGTACCATCTCTTGCAATAAATATTTTTAAATATTTTATTTGTTTTTTTCATGAATAAATTTACCAATAAGAAGGTTTTTGATTTGTACCACCCCGAACCCTGCAATCCACGCATTCTCTTCTTGCAATCATAAGGCATGAGGATGCGCAAAAATAATAAGGATAATAGGCTGGATCAGGATAATCCCATACAAAAAACCGCGGATCCGGTAATGGATAATGGCCAATTGATGTAACGCCGCAATCAAGATTCGTATCTACAAAATTCCAGTTGGCTACTTCATATTTTGTGATGAATAATCGTTTTTGGGTAACAGATGAAGCAGCAAAAAAGCCTATAACAACTTCGTTTGCATTTTTTAGAGAATGGATATTGCCAATAAGTTGTGTGGGCTGTGCATCAAATATTGAACCCAGGTTTTCTGTATTCTTTTTTAATATGCTGAAGTATTGATAAGCCGCTTCAGTAAGTGCATATTGCTTTACAAGTATGCTATATCGTATTGAAATCTTTTGCGAGTTTTGTGGAACGATTGTTATCGGCGCTTTACTTATAACATCCTGGCTTAAGGCAACTGAAGAACCTAATAATATTTCAGTTGAATTAACACTGCGCCAGCAATCAAATGTTTGATTAGTGGAGTCAACATAAAATAATGTACCATTGTCCTGGCTGAGTTCTGCATTTAATGGAGCTTCGTATTGATATGTTTCTGTAAAATCCCATCGGTAATTTTTAGTATTATTTAATGGATCATGTGTATCCACATAAATCATCACATCATTTTGTTGTTGCCAGGTAATGCTGTCAATCGGTGGTGTTTGCTTCACTTCCACAAAATCTGATGCGTATTGCTCTCCATTGAATGTTGTAATTTTTAACCGGTATTTATCAGATGGATTGAGCAATAAAGGAGTTGAGCGATAGTTTCCATTAGTCGTTTCAACAAGGCCAAAAGTACCGCCGCTGCTATCTTCTATGGATACTAATGCATTTGTTTCAGGAATAAAAGTAAATGTTGAATCGGTTAATTTTGCCGTTCTGCTTAATGTAAAAACACTTGGTGAATCAACGCTGCTAATCAATGTGCCATCTACAACAAGAAATTTATTATCAACATTTATAGCCGGTGGTTGATAAGGCCTTTTACAACTTATATAATTTGTTGCAGAAAAAATTATAAAAAATAATATGGATAAAATTCTTTTCATTTAAAATCTGATGTTGTATGAAATAAAAGGAATAGCCGTTCCGAATATGGATAACTGGTATCCTTTTACTGCGCCATTTTCTGTAACAAAAAATGCTGAATAAACATTTTTTCGCGCAGTAAGATTATATATTCCGAAAGACCATGAATTATGAAATGTTTGTTTTATTTTATGATTGCCCTCAAGATTTACTGAAACATCCGTTCTGAAATAATCAGGAATACGATATGCGTTTCTATCAGAATATACTAATCGTTGGGCACCGTTGGAAAAGAAAACACTAATCGGTAAAGTAATAGGCCTGCCCGTGCTATACACAACATTTACTGACATGCTTACGCGATGAGAAAATTTATAATTACTGATGAAGTTTACATTGTTTGGCTTATCATAACTGGTAGGATAATAAGCGCCCTTATTAATGGTTTCTCCGGCAAGTGCATCATCACTTTTTAAAAATGTTCTTGAATAAGTATAGCTGATCCAGCCATTTAATTTACCCGAATTTTTTTTAATTAATAATTCTGCGCCGTAAGCTTTTCCTTTACTATTAATAATATCTGTTTCTAAATGATCATTGAGTAAAACTGTTGCTCCGCTTTTATAATCGAGCATGTGATTAAGTTTTTTATAATAAAATTCAAGAGATGTTTCAATATTATTTGAATTAAAATTTTTATAAAAACCAATTGAATATTGCTGACCTGTTTCCGGCTTAATATAAGTATCGCTTAATTTCCAAATATCCGTTGGGGAAATTGAAATAGTATTTGAAAGCTGGTGTATGTATTGGCTTAAAGTATTGTAGCCCATTTTAATGGAAGCATCGCCGGGCAATACATAGCGTAAAGAAATACGATATTCAGGTCCTTGATAAGTTTTTATAATTTTCCCTGAAGTATAAGAAACCGTATCATGAATAGTTGCTGTTTGCTTCGGTAATCCGGCTACATAATTATAAACATCGTGCGGGCCAAGATAATTATATACCGAATATCGCAAGCCCGCATTTAATGAAAGATTGGAAGTAATACTATATTCATAACCAAGATAGGCTGCGCTTTCAAGCCCTTGTTCCGGCTGCAATACATTTGGTTTTACTATTGATTGGTTTCCTTTGGGTAAAAAACTTCCGGGATGCAATTTATAATAAATTGAACCCAACCCGAAGTTCAATAATTGTTTATTATTGATTCTGTATGTAAAATCTGTTTTGAAATTAGTTTGATTAATATCGTAAGTAAGCTGATAGCTGTTCACAGCATTTGAACCGCTGCTTACGTTGTATTGATAATGATCCACTCCTGCAGATACGATTCCATAAAATTTATTATTAAAAATATGTTTCCATTTTATAATAGCATTTTTATTGCCATATTTATAAGTGGTATCCATATCGAACCTGAAATTATCATTGCTTATATATCCGGTAATGTATAAATTATTTTTTGAGTTGATGGTATGGCTGATATGAAAATTAGCATCGTAAAACGAAGCACGGCTATTGCTGTACTGCGCATTAGGAATGGCTTTCAATATCCAGTTTGAATAAGAAGTGCGTGCGCCAATTATAAACGAAGTTTTATCTTTTTTAATAGGGCCTTCCAGTGTAAATTTTCCGGTAAGTAACCCAATACCCGCAGTACCACTGAGTTTTTTATCGTTGCCATCTTTAGTATCCACATCAAGAACAGATGAAAGCCTGCCACCATATTTTACAGGTATCACACTTTTATATAACTCTACACCTTTTACTACATCCGGATTAAACGCAGAAAAAAATCCTAATAAATGAGATGGATTATAAACCGTAGCGCCATCGAATAAAATAAGATTTTGATCTGCAGAGCCACCACGCACATTAAATCCTGTGCTGGCTTCGCCGACAGAAGTAACGCCCGGCAAAGTAAGCACTACACGCAAAATATCTGCTTCGCCAAAAACCACCGGCACTTCTTTTATTGTTTTTACCGAAAGTCGGTCAATGCCCATTTGCATGCTTCTGATGTTAGACCTTGTTTCAGCAGTTACAATTACATTTTTTAAACTCGGAATATAATCTTTCATTTCTATATTTAATTTTCCATCGCCGTAAACTATTATGTGGCGCAAAGTTTCCTTCATGCCAATGCTATTTACTTTTAGTGTATGAATGCCGGGCTTTACGGTTAAAGAATAATATCCAAACTGGTCTGCTACAACGCCGGTAAAAACGCTGTCCAGATAGATGGATGCACCCGCCAATGCTTCACCATTTTTTATATCTCTTATAAAACCGGTAAGTATTGCATTATTTTTTTTTGCAGAAGATTTGTTGCCAATTTCAAATAATTTATTTTCAGTAAAAGCGGTTTTTGTTTTTTCTTGTTTTAAATTTTCATTTTGTACAATTTCATTTTCAGGAGCAGCTAATTTTTTATCAGGATTAAAAAAATCAGCAGCAAGCGTTGTTTGCAAAGTTTTATTTTTTGTAATAAACACACGGTTTAATGCATCAATAGAAAAACGAAAATCCGTATTACTAAATATTTGCTGAAGCGCATCAGGTAATGGTTTATCATTTAATTTAATATTGATGATAAAAGAATCAAGCGCTGCTTCATCGTAATAAAAATGAAAAGAAGTTTGTGCCTCTGCCTGCTGTACAAACTGAGGAAATTTTATATTGTAAAATTCGCCGCTAACCATTGTCTGCTGTGCATTTGCAGTAAAAGAAACTACAAAAAATAAAAAAGTAATGGCGCAGCTAATTTTTCCCATCTTATTTATTTAAGGTTGAATAATAATTTGCAGTTATTATTAATTCCTTTTCTATATTTTTTTTAAACCTGAATTTATTTTTTCTTATAAAAATTTTTATAAGATCCCTTTTATCGCTGAGCGCTTCTACCACTGAATTTTTATTTGTAACCGGATACAAATTTTTTTCTTTTTTTATATACAATTCATCTTCTTCTTTAAAGAAAGTTGGGTCTTCGGCTTTAAGACCATTCTTAATTTGTTTAATACGTTTTATTAATACATTGGTTTTTCCATCGGTCATTATTTCATAAATTGTATTGATTACATTTTCATCTTTGCCTTCAATTGAAAGAATATTTTCAAACCGGTGGCCATCTAAAACAAAATATTTTATTTTTTCAGTAATCAAATTTATTCTTTCATTACTTCTATAACGGGTAATTACGATTTGTTGCCGCACAATATCATAAAGTATGGAAATATTTTCATACAGCGTTCCATCATAAAATATAGCGCTGCTCTGCATTTGGTCTGTTTCAAAAAAAGGAATTCCTTTTATATTAATTGGATAATTTATATATTCTGTGCCGGTATATAAATGTGCATCTTCTTTTATTTCATTTAAAAAATAATCTTTTGTATTTATATACGAATCAGCGTGGCGTTGTGTTGCAGCAGTTTGTGCATCTGTTTTTTTAAAAGAAAAAATTATTGCAAGGAAAATAAAAATGAAAGGATAGCAGCTATACATTGGTAATATTTATACGAATATAAATTTTATTTTAATAATTTTTTTTTAGTCTCAATGATTATTCATTTATTACTTTTTATATTGAATATATTTGTGTATGCTTTAAAAATTATTTAAATATCATTTTACAAAAAATTTGGCGCAGCAAAAAATAAAACGGCATGATTGATATAATGAAGCAAAAAGCCAATGAAAAATTTATAAATCTATTTCATGCCAGGCCAATCATTATTAAATCGCCTGGTCGCATAAATATTATAGGCGAACACACCGATTATAATGATGGCTTCGTGCTTCCCGCATCAATTGACAAAGCCGCATATCTTGCTATTTCTTTAAGAAATGATAATGAAATTCATTTAAGAGCAGAAGATATAAATGAAGATTTCAAAACGTTTATTGATGATTTAAAACCTGCAAAAAATAGTAGCTGGCCTAATTATATTTTGGGGCCGGTTGCTCAGTTTCACAAAAAAGGAATTGAACTAAAAGGATTCAATGCATTGCTTACAAGCGATGTTCCAATAGGCGCCGGATTATCATCATCTGCAGCGGTGGAATGCGCCACTACTTTTGCATTGAATGAATTATTGAGAGCCGGTTTTCAAAAACTTGAAATGATAAAAATGGCGCAGACTGCCGAGCATGAATTTGCCGGTGTAATGTGCGGCATTATGGATCAGTTTGCATCGATGATGGGCAAAAAAGATCATGTAATAAAATTAGATTGCCGGTCATTAGATTATGAATATATTCCTTTTAAGTTTGATGGAATAAAAATATTGCTCGTTGATACCAATGTAAAACATTCGCTCGCTTCATCAGAATATAATGCGAGGCGCAAAGAGTGCTACCAGGCTGTGGCGTGGGTGAAAGAACATGTGCCGGAAGTAAATTCATTGCGCGATGTAAACGAGGAGATGCTTGATAAATATGTGCTTCCAAAAAATAAACTGATTTATAAACGAAGCCTTTTTATTGTGCAGGAAATTAAAAGATTGCTTGCCGGTTGTGAAGATATTAAAAGAGGTGATATTTATTCATTGGGTAAAAAAATGTTTGAAACACATGACGGGCTTAGCAACATGTATGAAGTGAGTTGCAGCGAACTGGATTATTTAGTAAACTTTGTTCGCAATAATAATTCAGTGATTGGCGCAAGAATGATGGGTGGCGGCTTTGGCGGATGTGTTATTAACCTGGTGAAAGAAAATGAAATTAATGAACTGATAAAAATGATACAGCCGGCTTATGAACGCGAAATGAAACTTCCGCTAACACGTTATGTAGTTTCCATTGGAGATGGAACCGAACAATTATGGGTTGACTAAAATTTTTTTGAT
>JAICZH010000117.1 GCA_025933775.1 Chitinophagaceae bacterium | reverse complement strand
ACCGTTTGATAAAGTAAATGCAAGCTGTGTTATAGGATTGGCGCCCGCTTCAGCAATATGATAACCGCTTATAGAAACTGAATAAAAATTTCTTACTTTTTTTTCAATAAAATATTGCTGAATATCGCCCATTAATTTTAAAGCAAATTCTGTAGAAAAAATACACGTATTCTGCGCTTGGTCTTCTTTTAAAATATCTGCCTGCACCGTGCCGCGAACTGATGATAAAGCTGTTGATTTTATTTGCTCATAAATTTCTTTATCCAAAACATCTTCGCCTGATAAGCCCAGTAATCTCAACCCCAATCCGTCATTGCCTTTTGGTAAATGACCAATCATGGTTCCTTTTTCAGGACGAACAGGTTCGCCATTTACACCAGTATATTTTGGAAGCGAATCAACATTAAATTTTGATTCAATAATTTCGTTTACGTGTTCCCGTAAGTTATGTTCAATAATATATTTTTCGCATTGCTGATCAATAGCTGCATTTAAAAAAAATGCAAGCAACATAGGCGCCGGGCCATTGATCGTCATACTTACCGATGTTTTTGCATCGCAAAGATCAAAGCCGCTGTATAATTTTTTTGCATCGTCAACTGTTGCAATGCTTACGCCGCTGTTACCTACTTTACCATAAATATCAGGGCGAATATTTGGATCTTCACCATACAAAGTAACACTATCAAACGCAGTGCTGAGGCGCTTTGCGGGCTGATCAAAACTTACATAATGAAAACGTTTGTTGGTTCTTTCCGGTCCTCCTTCTCCGGCAAACATTCGTGTAGGATCTTCTTCTGCACGCTTTAATGGAAACACGCCTGCAGTGTAAGGAAATTTTCCGGGGAAATTTTCCTGCAATTGCCAGCGTAGAATATCGCCCCAGTCTTTAAAACGGGGGACAGCAATCTTTGGAATTTTAGTATGTGAAAGTGATTCAAAATATAAAGGTTGTTTTATATTTTTTCCTCTTACATCATATTCAAAAAATTCTTTCTGGTATAAGGATTTTATTGTTTCCCATTCTTCCAGTAACTTTTTATTTGAAGCATCTAATTGATCGAGTAATTTATCTCTTGCCATACTAATAACAGCAAGAGTATATGCAGCTACAGTTTTTAATACTTCAAGTGCGCCATTAAGTTGATAAACTTTAGAAGCAATCCCGGCCTGTTGCTCCGATAATTTATTATACTTATAAATTTCATCTGCAATATCAGCAAGATATCTGACTCTCTTTGCAGGAATTACAGGCTCTCCTATTCCACTGCTGATTTCAGGCGGTGTATATTTTGCAAAATTATTATCCGTTTTTTTATCAACAAGCTCAATTATTTTATTAAACAATTCATTGCAGCCTGCATCATTAAAAACGGAAGCAACGGTTCCTATCACCGGCAATTCATCATCCTTTGCATTCCATAAATTGTGATTGCGTTTATATTGTTTTTTTACATCGTGCAATGCATCAAGCGCTCCTGCTTTATCAAATTTATTTATGCAAACGATATCGGCATAATCGAGCATGTTGATCTTCTCAAGCTGTGATGCGGCGCCATATTCAGGTGTCATTACATACATGCTTACATCGCAATAATCGAGTATAGACGCATCGCTTTGTCCAACTCCTGCGCTTTCTAAAATAATAAAATCATAACCGCCGGCTTTACAAATATCAATTGCTTCCTGCACATGATTGCTTAATGCTTTATCATTTTCGCGTGTGGCGAGCGAGCGCATATAAGCCCGCGGATGATGAATTGCATTCATGCGAATGCGATCGCCCAATAATGCGCCGCCTGTTTTTTTTCTTGATGGATCAACAGAAACAACAGCAATAGTTTTATCAGAATAACTTTTTAAAAAACGACGAACAATTTCATCTGTTACAGAAGATTTACCGGCGCCTCCTGTACCGGTAATGCCGAGAACGGCCCTCTGACCCCCGAAGGGGAAGTTGTGAAGCTCTACTTGGTTCTTGGATTTTTTTTCATCCTTATCTGCTGGATGTGTAGTTTTAAAATTATTTTTCTTAGTTGAAGAATCATTTCTATTTAAAATTTCAATCGGCTCGCCATTCTCAGCGCTGGTAATGGAAGTGGCAATTTCTTTTATATCTCTCCATTCTCCTAAAGCAAATTTATTTTTCGTATAACCGTTACCGTTATGATCCAAAGATTTTAGTTCTCCATTACCTGCTTGGCATCTTTTTATTACATCTTCAATCATTCCATCAAGCCCCATCGTTCTACCATCATCAGGTGAATAAATTTTTGCAATACCATAAGCTTGCAATTCTTCTATTTCATTTGGCAAAATGGTGCCGCCGCCGCCGCCAAAAATTTTTATATGACTACTTTTATTTTCATCAAGCAGGTCTTTCATGTATTTGAAAAACTCAACATGACCGCCCTGGTAGCTTGTAACAGCAATCCCTTGTGCATCTTCTTCAATTGCGCATTCCACAATTTCATGCACGCTTCTGTTATGCCCGAGATGAATAATTTCAGCGCCTTTACTTTGTAATATCCTGCGCATAATATTTATTGCTGCATCATGTCCGTCAAACAAAGAAGCTGCGGTTACAATTCTTATTGCACCTGTTTTTTTCTCACTTGTCATAAAAAAATTATTGTATCAAAATTACAACTAATGCAAGGGAAAAAATAACAACTGTTAGTTTTTTGTCGATTGATTTTTTATTTTCTTTTTAGAAATATCTGCTACAATTCCAATGCTTGCTATTCCTGTTTTATGTTCTATAAAACGATGATTTAATAAAACAGTAATGGAACCTTGTATCCGTAACTTAACTGGAATTTTTTTGAAACCAAAAGTATAACTCATTGCAGGCTCCCAGAAAAAAACAGGTGAAACTGTAAGACTGTCTAAAATATAATTATCCAATTCTGTAGCGGTATAATTGGTATGAATGTGTGTAAAAATAATTTCTGTAAAACGCGAACTAAGCGCTGTTGTAAAATTATTTACAGGACTGTAAATAATTGCAGGCTGTAAAAAAATTTTTGTTACCCTGCTGTTGTGATATTTTGCTGTATAAATATTATTTGAAATAAAATCATCTGTAATTTTTGAAGAACCAAATGCTGCGCCGCCAAATAATTGAAACTGCATTTTTGCATTATATTTTGCAAGAGTAAAATATCCGATTCCCATTTCAATAAAATTTTTTTTGTATGATAATAAGGAACTGTCGTTTGCAAAATAACTATCGTTACTGTTATTTTTTTCTTTTCCATAACCTTCATTTATCATCACAGCGAAATGATTGCTGAAAGCCCATGCAGCCTGAATATCGAAGGCATTATTAGAATTATTTTTTTCTTTTAAAAAATTTGGGGATCCTGAATAGTATGCTGAAAATTCGAGCTCATTTTTTTTGTTTAATAATGGAATGTTTTGCACAGATGGACTGTACACATATCTTGGCGAATAGCAAGAATACATGAACTCTGAAATAAAAAATAAAAGGAAAATAAATTTTATTTTTTTCATCAGATCATTTTAAAAGTAAGCGCAGCAAATTCTTCAACACTTAATGTTTCTGCACGGCGATTAAATAAATCATCTTCAAGAACTGTTTTTGAAAATAAACTTTTAACACAGTTTCTTAAAGTCTTACGGCGATGGCTAAACGCAGTTTTTACCAAAACCCAAAATGCCTTTTCATTTTTTATCGAAAATCTTTTTTCTTTTATTGATAAACGAATCACGGCGCTTTGCACTTTCGGGGGTGGAATAAAACTTTCGCTACCAACCGAAAATAAATAATCAACTTTATAATAATATTGTAAGAGAACACTAAGCACTCCGTAAATTTTGCTTCCTTCTTTTGCGGCGGCTCTTTCTGCAACTTCTTTCTGAAACATGCCAATCAGTGCAGGGACATATTCTTTCCATTCAATTACTTTAAATAAAATTTGTGTGGAAATATTATAAGGAAAATTTCCAATGATAATAAATGGCTCATCAAACGGGCGTTTTACAGAAAGAAAATTTTCATGAATAATTTTATTTTTTAATGAAGGAAAATGCTGATGCAAATAATTTATTTTTTCTTCATCAAGTTCTACGGCTTTAAAACTAATGTCAGGAATTTCAATTAAGTGTTTTGTAAGAGCACCACCACCAGGTCCTATTTCAAGCAAATTTTTAAAAGTAATTTTTTTAAGTTCATTAATTATCCTGGCTACTACTTCTTTATCTTTTAAAAAATGCTGCCCAAGCGATTTTTTTAATGTGTACATGCTTTGTGAAATTACATATAAGTTAGGTGAATAAAATTTGCTGCAACCGTTCTTTTACAATCTTTAAAAGGCAAGCCAACACATCATAGTTGTTCCGTTAATAAAAAGACTCAATAGTTTAATGACTACTGAGTCTTTAATAACTGAATTTATAACGCGGTATCTTATTTGAATAATGAGATACTGAATGCTTTTTTAGTTACTGCTGATTGGTTTCTGTTATCCCTGCACGCATTGTGTCAAGCTCCTTTAATCTGTCCTGGTTTTTTGCCAGATCTTCGGTGAGTTTACTTATCTTTTTATTTTGATCATCAAGATTATTATCTGCTCTCCTGGAGTCTTTTGCATCTTTTACTGATCTTCTTGCTTCTTTCTTTGCTCTTCTGGCATCCCTTACGCTTCCGTTAGTAGCATGTGATGCTTTATTGGCAGTAGCCATAGCTGTACTTTCTGCATCAGAGCTCGCCTTGTCAGATTTACTGGTATATCCAGCCAGGTCATTTTGTGCCTTGTTAAGCCTGGCAGTAAGGTCAGCAATATTGCTGCTCACCTTAGCGTACTCTTTATTAAGCGAAGCAGTATCTGCGGTTGTTTTATAGGTTTGAGAAAAGGCGGGCATGGCAGCTATAACAAAAAGCAGCACAGGCAAAAGAATAATTTTTTTCATTTTATTTTTTTATTTATTAATTGAGTATTTAAGAATTTCAGAAAGAAGGTGGCGAGGCTTAATCAGAGGGTAGGATAAGTATGATAGTTGCAATTAACGAGCCGCATTCAATATTATACAATATTAACTGTTAAATGAGCTTAGTACAACCTTTTCAATACCCTAACTCGCCGTAAGAAGTTTTACATATTCATAATAACACCTCTATTTATTTTGGTTTATGCACAGCAAGAGAGTTATAAAAAACACAATAGAAAATTGACTACTTTAGATACACATCGAAATAACATTACTATTCCACTCACAAATGATTCACACAACCAAAGGCATTGTACTTCGTACCATAAAATACGGTGAAACATCAGTAATTACTGCAATTTTTACCGAGCTTTTTGGTATTCAATCTTACATTGTAAATGGAGTGCGCACGCAAAGTAAAACTTCCAAAGCGCATTTTTTTCAAACTTCGTCAATTCTTGAAATGCAGGTATATCATAATGAATTAAAAAATTTACAACGCATCAAAGAATTGAAATGGAGCTATCTCTATAAAAATATTTTGAGTGATGTAATTAAAAATTCTGTGGCGCTTTATATGGTAGAGCTTTTGCAAAAATGCCTGAAACAACCCGAAGCCAATGCAAATCTGTTTCATTTTTGCGAAGATGCTTTTATGCAATTGGATGTTGCGGAAAAAGAAATAACCGCCAATTTTCCGAGTTATTTTGCAATACAATTAACGCATTTTTTTGGTTTAAAAATGCAGGACAATTATTCTTTAGAAAAAAAATATTTTCATATCAGTGAAGGAAATTTTACAAATAATTTTTTGGCAAATGAAAATTTTATGGACAAAGAAACCAGCTTTTATTTTTCGCAATTATTAAAAGTGCAGCAACCAATAGAATTAAAAGAAATAAAATTGAATAAAAATATTCGGAGAAAAATTTTAGCAGCAATCGAAAACTTTTATATTTTTCATATTGCAGAATTTGGAGCTATGAAAACATTGCCGGTGCTGCATGAATTGATTGGATAAGACCTCACCCCCAACCTTCTCCAGAGGGAGCTGAATCTTCACCTTCATCAAATAAGAAAGTTTACTCAGCAATAATTATTTATAAAATCCTTTTTGCAATAGAATGTTCAGTAAGTTTTTTAGCATCAACATTTTCTATTAAAACTATTCCCGACTGTTTTTCTTTTTCAAAACTTCCTAATTCGTTATCCATTTGCAAAGCCTTAGCGCCATTGATTGTCGCCCATTGCAACAATGTTTCAATTGGAATATCAGGAAAATTTTTTGAAATGGTTTTTAATTCTTCTAAAATATTCAACTGATGATTGGATGCAAGGCTATCAGTTCCAATTATTACATTGCAATTATTTTTTAAAAACATTTCAACAGGCGGCAATGTATTTTCAATAAAAAGATTTGCATTGGCACAAAGGCAAAAAGATATAAATTGATTTTGCGGTTTATTTTTTTGAATAAAATCTAAATCCTGTTGTTGCATAAAAGTGTTGTGCACCAAAATAACAGAAGCTGCCGCCGAAAAATTTTTAAAATAAGTTTCAAGGCTTCTTAAATTTTGCGCTTTATAAAATGAATTATCAATGCGCATTATTTTATACATCTCAGTTAAGCTTCCTTCACCTTTTAAAAAAAAATCATCTTCATCCTTTGTTTCCTGGTTGTGGATGCTGATAACTTTCCCCGCAAAAAAAGGGGTAATTTTTCCCCATAAATTTTTTGAAACAGAATAAGGCGCATGAGGAACTAAAGAAGCCTGTTGTTTTTTTTCAATAAACGCTTCATAATAAAATTTACTTTTTTCAAACCTCATCAATGCCACATCAGGATTCCATCCGCTGACCTCAATAAAATTATAATATTGCAGATTGTTTTTTTCTTTCTGCAAAAGCGATAAAGTATTATTACAAATGTCTCCAACAGCCACCACACCGCATTGCAGCATTTCATCTTCTGCTGTCTCAATAGCATTCATAACTTCTTCATCATCAAAATGCCTTTCAGTAACTACTTTATAAACAAAACCAATCAACCCGGTTTTTTCAGGAATTTTATTTTTTAAATGCGATAATTCCAAATGGCAATGCGCATTAATAAAGCCCGGCGATAGAATTCCTTTAAAACTTTCAATGTCGCTGCCAGCTTCACTTTCATCAACAATGTTTATAATTTTTCCACGATTGTCTGTTATTAGAACATGATTGTTGGTTAGAAAATTTTTTCCTGTAAATAAATGATCTGCTTTAAATTTCCGATATGCCATATAAGAAGTAATGAATTAATTTTGCATCCCTGAAAAACCAAAGATAACCAGCATTTCATTTTTAATTTATATAAAAAATGTTAGATAAACTTGATGCGATAAAAGCAAGATTTGAAGAATTGAGTGTAGCGCTTTCTAATCCTGAAATTGTAAATGATAACAGGAAATATAAACAATTGAGCAAAGAATACCGGGACCTTGAAAAAATTGTAACTGTAAGAAACGAATACGCCAAAGTGCTTGATGACATTGACTTTAATAAAGAAATGATCAACAGCGATGATGAAGAAATGAAAGAGCTTGCCAAAGAAGAATTTCCTGACCTGCAGCAAAAAAAAGAAGCGTATGAAAAGCAGATAAGAAATATGCTGATACCCAAAGATCCGCAGGATGAAAAGAATGCTATTCTTGAAATAAGGGCCGGCACCGGCGGTGATGAAGCATCTTTATTTGCAGGAAATCTTATGAGAATGTATTTGAAATATTGTGAGTCAAAAGGCTGGAAAACAGCGCTGCTAAGCGAAAGCGAAGGTACTGTGGGCGGCTATAAAGAAGTACAAATAGAAGTAACCGGCGATGATGTTTACGGAACATTAAAATTTGAAAGTGGTGTGCATCGTGTACAACGCGTTCCTGAAACCGAAGCCAGCGGAAGGGTTCACACAAGCGCTGCCACTGTT
>JAICZH010000175.1 GCA_025933775.1 Chitinophagaceae bacterium | reverse complement strand
ACATCAATTCAAAGGAGAAGGAGAATTAGGCGGATGGATCAGGAAAATAATGATTACTACAGCGCTGAATTTCTTAAAAACCAATCAAAAATATCGTTATGATCTTTCTTTTGATGAAATGCCTTTGCATTTAGTTTCTACCGAAAATCCTGAAGTAAATCTTCATGCAAAGGAGCTGGCAGAACTAATAAGGCAATTGCCAACAGGCTTTCAAACCATTTTCAATTTACATGCTGTGGAAGGTTATAAACATGCTGAAATAGCGTCGATGCTCGGTATCAGCGAAGGAACATCCAGGTCGCAATATGCAAGAGCAAGAATTATATTGACCGAATGGATTGAAAAATTTTCTTTAAAAAAACAAAGCGGCCATTATGGAACAAAATAATTTTGAAAAAAATGTGCAGCACAAACTGGACGAATTAAAAATTCCTCCATCAGATTCTGTATGGGCAAATGTTGAAAAACAGATTCGGAAAAAAGAAAAAGACAAAAAATTTATTTTACTGTTTCTTTTGTCAATCATCTTTCTTTTGTCAGCGAGCTATTGGTTAATGAATTCATCAAAAAATAATGTACAAAATCACAAGATGAGTCAATTTAAAAAAGATAGTAAAGCAATAAATAACCAGGATTCTTCTTTTGCAAAACCTGAAATAGCATCAGGTAATCTTGCAAATATTGATTCAACAAGTGTTTCAAGCGGAAAAACAAAAAATTTTAAACCCAATTCGCAAAATAAAATTGTAGAAAAGCGTAAAATAAATCCAGGAATGAGTGATGATCTCACCTCAAAACCTAATCAGGATTTCAGTAAACAAAGAAATAATCAACATTTTCCAATTGCATTGAGTAAATTGATTAGAAAGACAACAAATGCTGAAATAGAAAACAAAAATGAAAGTGAAAACATAGCAAATAATTTTCAAAATCACATCAACACTGATAGTTTTTTAATTAATTTAAAATCAGGAAAAACAATACAAAAATTAATTACAAAAAATAATACTTCTCCAAAAAAAGATTCTGCCAAAAAACCCGGTAAACGCTGGGACTTTGGTGTTACTATTTCAGCAGGAACTTCATTGCTGGGGAGCAATATTTTAGAAAGAAGTTATCCGGCTATGGATTTGAACGCGGGTTTGCCTTCCGGCGGAATTTCAAACGGGGGCGGCTCTTCGTATTATTATAACCCCTCACCCATAAAAAATTCAACCGCATTTATGGCCGGAGTATTAACCAGGAAAGATATTTCTGCAAAAACTAAAATTTCTGTAGGGATTTCTTATAAATATTATTCATTTACCAATAAAGTGGGGAAAAAGATTGACTCAATACTTATGCCTTCCCAATACTATTCCGCAAATAATTTTAATAATGCCGCTAACCGCTCAAACACTTACAGAAATAATTTTCACTACCTGGAAATTCCGGTTTCTGTAAACATACAAATCAATAAAAATCAGAAGTTGCCTGTATTCTGGAATGCAGGAATAGATTTTTCCGAATTACTAAGCAGCAATGCCCTGCAATTCAAATCAAATCCGGGAGTATATTACAGCGATAATTCAATATTTAATAAAACACAGATCGGATTGCATACGGGATTATCTTTCACACTTTTTTCGCAGCAAAAAATGCCAGTTGCATTCGGCCCTTATATTTATTATAGTGCCACAAGCATTTCTGACAAAGGATTGTATGGCGCAAAGCATTTTAGTTTTATAGGAATACAAACAGAAATCCTGTTCCGGAAAAAATAATTTTTTTTCTATGCAACGCTTTTGCCATTGCAATGGTCAATGAGAAAATCAATTTTAAAAAAAAATTAGATGGAACGAAGTATCCCGTTAATCGCACTGCTAACACTGTTTTTATCTTGCTCAAAAGTTGATCTGAAAAAAATACAGGAAAGCCAAACAGAGAATAAAGTGTTGATGCTGAAAGTTGATTACACTACCAATAAGTTTGAAGGTGGTAAGGAATTTACTTTTAAAAATTCCTCACAATCATTTACAATAGATACTGAATACCGCGCCCCCGGCGATTTTGGAAGTATCAAACTGGTTTACCGGGAACTGGACGAGCCCTTATTTGACGGAAGCATTATCTGGATGGGTTTAGGCAAGATGACTTTTCCGTCAGATTTGAAACCCGCGTCTGCATTTAATTCTGTGTTAACCGCAGATGTGATATATCCGGCAAATGGATTTGAAAATGTATTTAATCTCCACAATGAAACTTACGATTACAGCATAGTTTGGATGCCGATACAACATTTGGTGAAAGTGAGGGAGTATTTAAAATCAAATCCAAATCAAAAAGTGAAAATATTTTTATACACGCCCAGCGTGGGCGTTGGCAATCCTGCAGATTGGGATTGGATTATTTATATGAAAAATTAAAATCGTTTCACAATAGGAGCCCAATAATCTCTTCAGAAAAAAATATTTTTTCCATGCAACGCTTTTCAACTTTCAGTGGTCAAGCGTAAAAATGATTTGTTATGAAAAAATTTATCAACAATTTTATTGCCATCATCAGCTT
>JAICZH010000060.1 GCA_025933775.1 Chitinophagaceae bacterium | reverse complement strand
AATATTTGAAAGATTTTATCGGGTAACCGGTAAAAACATGCATACATTTCCCGGCCTCGGTTTAGGTCTTTATATCGCAAAAGAAATTGTAGAAAGGCATGATGGAAAAATATGGTTTGAAAGTGAAGAAGGCAAAGGAAGTATTTTTTATTTTAGCTTACCCGTTGCGGTGAAAGAAGATAACGCTGTTGAAGAAAATGCAATGCATCAATAAATTTTTTATAAAATTTTTTCCTAATATTTTTATTTAAATTCTAATTTCTTCCAGCCCCGCTTTTTTTAATTCATCGTTCAACTTTGGAATATCAACTGTTTTAATTTTATTCCAGTTTTTTTCGAGCAGCTTAAAATTTTTCTCTGCAGCATTTACTGCATCAGCAGTGCGTTGTGCGGGCGCCATATCTGATTCCTGTAAAAGATTTTGAAGCGATGCAAATGATCCATTCACCTCGTTCAAATTTTTTGATGTATTGCCGGGTTTTGTATTTTGAATGTTCGTTATTGTATCATCTAAATTTTGTAAGGAAGAAAGTAAATTACCTTTTGCATTGGCTATTAATTTTTTTATTTGATTATGAATTTTTACAGTTTCATCCGATATATTACTGATTGTTTTTCTTCCTTCATAACAAATCATTGAAAGATCATGTTGCTTTTGTAAATCTGCATTTGATGTTTTCACTCTCGGGTCCATTTTAATAATTAATGGTTGTGAAAATGTTTCGCCATTTACTTTTAATTTGATTATATAATTTCCCGGCATTACCCATGGAGAAGTGAAATCAGGCGCAGTATTTTTATACACAGCAGCAATAGGATAAGATGGCGGAAGATTGAGCGGCGTATAATGTAAATCCCATACAAACCTGTGTGCGCCTGCTTTTGCAGATAATATTTGCTGCGGGCGAATCCAGTAAAGCGGAATATCTACTTCAGGAATTTTATATAATGTATCGTTGCTGCTGTAATGCCTTATCAAGTTTTTTTTTGCATCATAAATTTCAAGTGTTACTTCATTGTTAGTTTTATCTTTTAAATAATAATCAATGATGGCGCCGTCTGGCGGATTTTGTCCGGCAGGTTCATCAGGCGGTAAAGGCGTATCAGTATTCAAATCCCATCTTACACGAATGGCATTGGAAGGTTTAAATAAAAAATTATGTTGCGCAACATAATTTTTTATTTGTCGAAGCGATGTTATATCATCTAAAATCCAAAAACCTCGTCCATGTGTTGCAACAACGAGGTCATTATCTTTAATAATTAAATCACGTACAGAAGTTGCTGGCATATTTAAGCGAAGCGATTGCCAATGGTTGCCATCATCAAACGAAACGTATACTTGTGTTTCTGATGTTGCAAATAACAATCCTTTTTTTTCAGGGTCTTCTCTTACTGCATTGATCGGATCATTGGACAATCCGTTAATAATTTTTTTCCATGTTGCTCCGCCATCATTTGTTTTATAAATATAAGGATGCATATCATCGCAGCGAATTCTATTCACTGCAACATAAGCAGTGTTTACATCAAAATGGCTCGCATCAATTAATGAAATTTTACTCCATGAAGTAATTTCTGAAGGCGTAATATTTTTCCATGTTTTGCCTCCATCTTTTGTAATATGAATTAATCCATCATCAGTTCCCGCCCAAATTGTATTGATATTAATTGGTGAAGGAGCAATGGTATAAATCACACCACGCCGTTCCATTTTTTTTATAGCATCATTTTTATAAATGCCTACGCTTGCAGGAATATCCCAGCTTTCACGCGATAGATCAGGACTGATAACCTGCCATGTGTTTCCGCCATTTTCAGTTTTAAATAAAAAATTTCCTGCAAAATATAAAGTTTTGTGATCAACCGGAGAAAAGATAACAGGCTCGGTGCGCACAAAGCGAAAATTTTCTTTTCGTGTAGGCGTGGGCGTTATACTCTGCGTTTCTGCGGTGAGCTTGTTATACTTTGATATTTTACCACCATAAATAATATTTGAATTAAGCGGATCGGGCGCAACATATCCATACTCCTGTGCGCCCACCGGATGCCAGTCTCTGAAAGTAATTTCTCCATCATTTCCTCTTGATGCAATGCCAACAGAACCACTTTCCTGCTGGCCGCTATACACATTATATGGAAATGCATTATCAGCGCTTACATGATACAATTGTGCAGTAGGCTGGTTGTACCAACTGCTCCAGGTTTCGCCGCCATTCACGGTAATGGTTGCGCCCTGGTCGCCGGTTACTAATAAAATTTTTGTATCAATTGGATTGATCCAGATATTTTGATAATCATCTCCGCCGGGAGCGCCGCGAATGGCTTTCCATTTTTTTCCTCCATCAACAGAACGCCATGCAACAATGCTGGTGCTGTACAACGTTTCTGCATCTTTTGGGTCAACCATTATTTCGGGAACATCGCCGCCACCGATTCTTGCTTCGGGCCTTCCATCATCAGTTACTTCGTGCCAGCTTTCCCCACCATCATCAGAGCGATACAACCCCATACCAGAGCCGGTTCCATAATTATTTTGTTCATCAGTTCCGATAACAACATAAATTATATTTGATGAAGATGGTGCAATGGCAATGTGTGCCTGCACCATATTTTCAGGCAAATCTTTTGATAATTTTTTCCATGTATTTCCGCCATCGGTTGATTTATAAATGCCGCCTTTTGTTCCACTCCATTCGCCGTTTTCCCACGGACCTTCACGCGATTGCCAAAGAGTTGCAAAAATTATATCAGGATTATTGGGGTCAATTGCAACATCATCGCCGCCTGTATTTTCATCTACATATAAAATTTTTTCAAAAGTTTTTCCGCCATTAAGTGAGCGATAAATTCCTCGTTCTTCATTTGGCCCATAAGGATGGCCAAGCACTGCGACAAAAATTCTATCAGGATTTTTTGGGTCAATGGCAATCTTCGGAATTTGCTGCCCATCCTGTAAGCCAAGATGCGCCCATGTTTTGCCGGCATCAACAGATTTATACATTCCATTGCCAACAGAAAGATCGGGGCGATGCAATCCTTCGCCGCTGCCCACATAAATTATATCAGGGTTGGATGGAGCCACTGCAATGGTACCGATAGAACCTGTAGATTGATCGTCAAAAATAGGAAACCATGTTCTCCCGTAATCGTTAGTTTTCCAAACCCCGCCATTGTTTACGCCAATGTAAAATACATTGGGCTGCTGCGCAACACCGGCTGCGCCAACGGTTCTTCCGCCGCGATACGGGCCAATGCTTCGCCATTGTAAACTATTGTATAGCGATGAATCGTAAGGTTGTGCATATAAGAAAGAACATGAATAAAATGTAATTAATAAAAATAAAAATGGAGAAGCGTAAATATTTTTTTTCATATTTTATGAAATCCATTGAGTAAATAAATAAGGTTTCTAAGACACATTTATTTTGGTTCGATGAAATTGATTTTCATCTGTGATATATAACTGTGTATTCTTTTTCCAGCGAGTGAAACATATTCGTCACTTATATCATAGCCCACATATTTTCTGTCAGATTTTATTGCTGATAATGCAGTAGTGCCACTACCGATAAATGGGTCAAGTATAATATCCCCTTTGAAAGAATAAAGTTGTATTAGTCTATTAGGAAGTTCTTCTGGAAAAGGCGCAGGATGCCCTATTCGCCTTGCACTTTCAGCATTCATAGTCCATATGGACTTTGTCCATTCCATGAACTGTTCTTTGGTTATTGTATTTTCTTTTTGTTGTCTATCTCTTTTATAATCTCCTTTTGAAAAAACCAAAATGTATTCATGAATGTCACGCAAAATAGGATTGGCAGCACTTTGCCAACTACCCCAAGCGGTTGAAGGGCTTGCACTTGCTGCTTTATTCCAAATTATTTCACCACGCATATTAAAACCTAAATCAATCATCATAGTAGAAATATAATCTGATAAAGGAATATAAGGTTTACGTCCAAGGTTTGCTACATTTATACATGCACGTCCACCATTAACAAGAACGCGGTATGTTTCTTTGAAAGAATTTTTCAATAATGCTAAATATTCTTTTAACGATAAGTCATCATCATATTCTTTTGAAACGTTGTAGGGAGGTGAAGTAATCATTAAGTGAATTGAATTGTTTGGCAATTCTTTCATGTTCTCTGCAGAACCAAGAATGATTTTGTTTAAATATTCTTTCGGTAGCTCATGTTCCGTTTTATCTTTGATCTCTTTTGTTTCAAGAGAAGAATATAGTTTTGAGTTGTAGAATTTTGTAGAATCGTGGTTAATTCTACCATTTGTTCCAAATGAACTTGTCTCCGTACCAACTCTTGATTTCGAAAATTTCATGCTGCTTTTTATATTATAGACTTGTAAAGGTCTTTTAAATGATTAACATTATCGGTATAATAAAGTTTTGCTTCTGGTACTCCCTTTAATTGCCCGTGTGAATATCTGCATTCAATTCTGAAAACAATATCATTTGAGCCGTTGTCATTTGTAATTTTTAAAGTGAAATAAACATTCAACTGTGACTGTGGAACTTTTATTTCAATATTAACTAATTCCATTTTACACTCACCATTACTTGGAACTTTATAGATTTGTGGCTTGCCGGAACTTTTCCCATAATAATATGGCTCATTGTAAATTTGAAAAATTTCCAAAAGCTTATCTGCATCTAAATTTAAGTTTTTAAGGACGAACTTTTTCAAGTTTTCGCCTGCTTTTATTGAACATTCTTTTTTTAATTTATCATATTCATCATCTTTCTTTTCCAAGTTATCTTTAATCCATTTGCTTATTGTGTGTTCAAATAAGTAACCACCAATTCTATTGTTCAAAGAAACATCATCTAATTTGTCTTTTGCATCAATTTCTACTGAAGTTCCTTCTCTACCAAATATCAATCCTGATTTACCTTTTTTAATAAAAGTTCCTCTTTTTTTGTATCTAAAAATTATTTCATTCAAATCGCATTTATCAAATTCCTCAAAAAGCTTTTCACATGTGTAGTCAAACCAATTAGTAAATTCAGTTGGTGCAAAATATCGAAACACATGAACCGTCTTAAATGGTACTTTTGGTTGCACTAAAGCATTTAAATAACTGCTGAAAGAAGGATTTTTTAGAATATAGCTATCTTCTTTTAATGATATTCCAGTCTCACCAATTTTTATATCAAAAGGATACTTTGAATGTACATTTGAACCAAGCCAATAAATCTCACCTTCAAGCTTCAGTTTTTCATAAAGTAAGTTACCAAGTGTTAAACCATTTTTTATAATGCTTTTGTGGATTACAAAATCGTCAAGTTCTTCTATCTTTTGGATTTCAGAGTTGCACTCATTTACATTTTTGCAGTACTTCTTAATAAATTCAAGATAAGTCTTTACATCAATCGTGTCTTCGGTAAATGTTAGCTTGTACTTTGCCAATATGTAGCCCAAAATAACGCTTAGTTCTCTCAAAATTGTTTTAATATCTGCCACTACATTCTGTATTGTTGAGGCGAATATAAATGAAATAAAATAGCTTTTTGTCTTAACAACCTTAAATAAAGGATTGGTTGTTGAATATGAGGAATGACACTCGGCAGTCTCTACAAAGTGTTTATAAGCATTACCATTATATTCAATCTAATTAAAAATTATTTCTTAAAATCTTTACCCAACACTCAATTCTTCAAAAGCGGCTGTGAGCGGGCGTTGTATTCCATCGCCTTTCCACTCGGGTGAGCCCGGTATTTCTGTAGCTTTTAAAATTTCATCTTTCGTTTTCCCCGCTTTCATTTCATCGCCAACAAATTTTAAAACATTTCCTAAGTAATCATGAAAAGCAAGCAAATCATCTTTCGTTCCGGTAACATCATAACCATCGGCTGCATGACCAAAAATATATTGTGTTTTACTGGCAAATTTTTTCATGGCCTTATCCAAAACATTTATCCAACTGTTGATGCTGGCGCCGGCGCTGCGATCAACAAAAGGATGGCGGCGGTTAAAAACCAAGTCGCCCATGTGAACAATATCGGCATGTTGTAAATGTATCATAGCATCACCGTTTGTGTGCCCTGCGCCGAAGTAATGCAAAGAAAATTTTTCGTTTCCTGCTTTTTCTTCCCACACGGTTGAAAAAGTTTGATTGGGATAATACTGTTGGTCTTCATTTTTATTTTTAACTGCCACATTCTTTTGATTGGCTAAAGAATTTTCGTGTGCGAGCACCCGTGAGGTTACATCTTTAAAAGCAATATTGCCGGAAGTATGATCCAAATGATGATGCGTATTTATTAATAAACGAAACGGCTGATCATTTCTTTTTTTTAATTCAGTAATTAAATGCGGAGCTGTATCGGGAAACTGTGCATCAATAACGGTGATGCCGTCTTTTGAAAAATGAAAACCAATAGTACCCCCTCTTTCAGTAAATACGCCGATAGTGTCGGTGAGCATGTTTATTTTCCATGGATCATCTGTAAACATTTTTAAAAAATTTTTATGGCTGATAGATAATGCTCCGAACGTGAGCGCAGTGTTTTGTATAAAAGAACGGCGATGCATAATATTTTTTTAATTGCAAATGAAATTTACATAAAAAATTTTAAATATAATTTTTGGGCTAAAGCTCTTATCCAATCCAATGGGCTTTAACCTAAGTTAGTCGCACAATCAATAATACTAATTTTTGTAAAACAGATACATATTTTTAATTTTCAAACTAAATAATGACGAGTGGAATTATTTTCGTATATGCCTCACCGTTAGTTGAAGAAGATAAAAAAAATTAATCCTTTTCTCTTGCAATCACTTTTTTTTCAATTCTTTTATCGGGTACAAGCCATATAGCTGCTACCAATGCATACAACGCAAGGGCAATCCATGAATTAATGAAACTTATAAGAATGCCAATGAAATAAATAATTACGGATATAATTCCTTTACTGTCTTTACCAATCGCTTTTGCAATGGTTGATTCTTTGCCATGAAGCCCAATAAGTGTTTGTTGCAAAATGTAATAAGCGATGCCACACATAAGTAAAACAATTCCGTATAAAGCCATTGGCCACGTTGTAAAATTATTTTCGCCCATCCATGCTGTTGTAAACGGAATGAGCGAAAGCCAGAAAAGAAGATGTGTGTTGGCCCATAAAACTTTTCCGTTTACATGCTTCACAGCAAACATGAGGTGGTGATGATTGTTCCAATAAATTCCAATATTAATAAAACTGAGCACATAACTTATAAAAACAGGAAACACAGGCCAGAGCGCTTTCAAATCATCTCCATGAGGCACTTTCATTTCCAAAACCATGATGGTAATGATGATGGCGATCACTCCATCGCTGAATGCCTGTAATCTTTCTGTTCCCATTATTTTTTATTTGAAATTAAACTTTCACGAATTTAGAAATGATTATACGAATATTTTTCGTTTAAAAAAAATTATGAGTTGTGAGTAGTGAATTTTTAATTTGCCTATTATTATTGAGCAGTTGCATTATCTCTTCCGGTTTAAATTTTTCTGTATAAAATTCTGACGCGTCCTAAAAAAAGTTTACAGGCTAATAGATAAATCCTTCAATCATTTTTCTTTTCAAAAAATGAATTTTTGATTGTATCTTAACATTAGTTAAGAAATTATTACCTAAATTTTTAACTTTATTACCTTATTCAATTAAACATTTCCAGCTCAATAAGATAATAAGGTTTAATTATTCATATATTTCTTTTCTTTTAAGGTTTGATTCCTGTCAATACAAAATATTTAAAAATAAATTTAAACAGCCGATTAGGTTTTTAAATCAAATCACTAATTAAAATATAACTATGTTACGGCTTATTACATCTCTCCTTTTAATTTGCATGGTTACCGGTACTTATGCACAAAGCACACAGAAAGAAAAAGTAGTCAAGGCCTATTATTCAGGTTTTGAAAGAAAGGACTGGAACGCTGTGGCAGCTCAGTTTGCTGACGGCTTCACCTTCACCAGTCCCAATAATGATGACCACATTTCTATAAAAAAATTCAAAGAGAAATGCTGGGGAACGGCTAAATTTTTTAAAAAGGTTATCTATATTAAAATGCTTGAAAAAAGTAATGATGTGATGCTGCTGGTAGAGATAATTACTACAGATGACAAAGTCATCCGGAACGTTGATGTTTTTAGCTTTAACAATAAAGACAAGATCAAATCTATTGAAGTATTTTTTGGGGCTGGTTCCAAATATCCAGGCAACAAGGAATAAAAAAAGTGGACTGTAATTCACTATTGGTTTGCGCTTCTATGGCTCGTTCTCTCACCAAAGTTTTGAAGTTGGCTGCGAATATTATCAATTGCTGTATCAGCTTCCATATTTAGCAATGTGTATTCAGGCTAATCGTAAATGTGCCTCGTGAGTAAAAATTGCCGGGTCAAGTGAGCGAGTTCCCGCGCTGCTTAATTGCTCATTGCCTATTACAAATTGCCTATTGATTTTTACCATTCTCTAACAATATCTCCATTTAAAATTTCCATGATGAAGAGATGTTTGTTTTCATAATAATCCGGAGTGGTGTTTTGTTTTTCAAATACGGGCCTGAAATTAAAATTATGAAAAGGCGCAAACGCGCTGTCATTAATATGAGTAAAAAAATCGTTAGGATAATTAAGCAAAAGATTTGTAAAATACCAGGTTATCCCAAAACCTTTAAAAGCCATATCAGAAGGCTTTGCGCGATAGATTTGAAAATATTTTTTTATCAATATACTGTCGAACGAATTATCTTTTGCATCGTAATGAGGAGTGGTATATCTGATGGGAAAATCTTTATACGCATCTTTTTTATAAAGGCTTTTAAAGCCGTCCCAGTTGGGCATTCCAATTAAAACAAGTGGATGTTTTTTTTGAATGGGATAACATGCATCGGCAACACTTTTTGCAAAATCTTCATCAAGGTTTGCGCCAATAATCACTGCGGGTTTTGTTGAATCTATCCGGTTCAATAAACTATAAGATGAAATAGTACTGTCAATCATTATTGTTTTTATATTCAATAAAGGTTTGCCTTCGGATGTATTAATAGCTCTGAAATAATTTTCTATTCTGTCATCTCCTTTTCTTTTTATAAGATAAATTTTATCTGTTCCATGTTTTTGTAAAAGATAGCTGAAGATACCTTCGCAGTTGGCTTTTAATGTTGGGTTAACAATTATCAAAAAAGGATTTGTATGTATGCCTCCATCGTTAGGATAAGTTGCAGATACAAAAGGAATATTTTTTTGCAATGCAAAATTGGCGAGCTGATGATAAGCAGGATCTCTTACAGAACCAATAATAAGATCCACATCATCCAGCTTTTTGTATTGTATCAACCATGGAATCGTTTGAGTATAAGATTTCGAATCGTAAATTGTTGCGTCTGCTGATTTTCCATTAAGCATCAAAGTATCCAATGCAATGTGAGCGCCTTGCGCAAACTCAACTCCCGGCACAATAAATTTTGGAATTGAATTTTCAACATTTAAACCTGTATTTGTAAAAACAGAATCAAGATATAACGGAGCAAATATGGCAATGTGATAGGTTTTTGAAGAAGATCTTATTTGATTTTGTGCAAACAAAAATTGTAATGATGAAACGATACATAAAAGAATTATAAACGAAATTTTTTTCTTCATAAAATAATGATAGTGAGTTGTCAGTTGTGAATAATCCATTCAATTGGCAAATTGGCAAAATGCAATTGGCAAATAATAATTCAATAATAAAAATTCAATACTACTAATTCAATAAGCTGAAACCTGAAATCAAACCTGCACTCTGGAACCTGCAACCAATCTCACTCCCACTCAATAGTTGCCGGCGGCTTACTGCTTATATCATATACCACACGGTTAATTCCTTTTACATTATTAATAATTTCGTTGGATACATCTGCCAAAAAATTATATGGAAGATGCGCCCAGTCTGCCGTCATTCCATCTACGCTGGTTACTGCTCTTAATGCAACGGTAAATTCATACGTTCTTTCATCGCCCATAACACCCACACTTTTTACAGGAAGTAAGATAGCGCCAGCCTGCCAAACAGTTGCATATAAATTATTTTTTAATAAAGCATTTATATAAATTGCATCAGCTTGTTGCAACAATTGTACCTTTTCTTCGGTAACCTCTCCCAAAATTCTTATGGCAAGTCCCGGGCCGGGAAAAGGATGACGATTTAAAAGCGAAGAAGGCAAACCTAATTCAGCGCCCACTTTTCTCACTTCATCTTTAAACAAAGAGCGCAAAGGCTCTACCAGCTTAAGTTTCATATAATCGGGCAAGCCGCCGACATTGTGATGCGATTTAATTGTTTGCGACGGGCCATGTACCGACATGGATTCAATCACATCAGGATAAATAGTTCCCTGACCGAGAAATTCGATGCCTTCAATTTTATGCGCTTCTTCATCAAAAATTTCTATAAAACATTTTCCGATAATTTTTCTTTTTTCTTCGGGACTTACTTTGCCAGCAAGCTTCGCATAAAAATGATCTTTAGCATTTACCCCTTTTATATTTAATCCGATATTTTTATATGAATCCAAAACTTGCTGAAATTCATCTTTTCTCAAAACACCGTTGTCAACAAAAATTCCAAATAAATTTTTTCCAATTGCCTGGTGAATAAGCGTTGCAGCAACGCTGGAATCAACACCACCACTCAAAGCCATAATTACTTTTTTATCACCAATATTTTTTTTTATAGAATCAACCGTATCATTAATAAAATGTGCCGGAGTCCAGTCTTGTTTGCACTGGCAAATATTTATTAAAAAATTTTTTATAATTTTTTTGCCTTCGGCAGAATGATATACTTCCGGATGAAATTGTAATCCGAATAATTTTATATTCTCACGGTCATGCCTATACGCAGCTACAGGGATACTGTGCGTAGCCGCCATTACAGAAAAATTTTTTGGTAATTGTGCAATCGTATCGCTGTGGCTCATCCATACATCGGTATCATCTTTTACATCTTTCAGCAATTCATTTTTATTTTTTATTTGAAGCTTTGCTCTTCCATATTCGCGCTTATCACTTTTTTCAACAACTCCGCCAAATAATTTTGCAGCAAGTTGTGCTCCGTAACAAATTGCCAGCACAGGAATTTTTTCTGCAATCATTTTTATATCTACTGATGGCGCATTTTGTTCATTAACAGAAAATGGAGAGCCGGAAAGAATCACGCCTTTGAGGCTTGCATCAAATTCGATTTTTTTATTAAAGGAAATAATTTCGCAATACACATTTGCTTCCCGAACAGCCCGTGCAATCAATTGTGTGTATTGCGAGCCGAAATCGAGAATCAGAATTTTTTCAGTCATTTGCAGCGAAGTTAAAAAGTTTATTGAAGTTTGTATCTTGCTTAATAATAATCCTAAAAAAATTTATTACAATGAAAATTATTTTTATCATAGCTCCTGCAATTATTTTATTAAGTTCCTGCAATATAATTAATGGGCACATGCTCACGGGAAATGGAAATATTCGTACTGAAAAAAGAACCACACCCAGTTTTCACTCAGTAAGGATTTCGGGATCTATTGATGTAGAAATCAGTAGCGGCGCAACTTCCAGCGTATCAGTAGAAGATGATGACAACCTGCTTCCCTACATTGTTACCAGTGTGGATGATGGTACTTTAGAAATTCATTACAAGGAAAACATTTCAGTGAATAATGATCACGCAAAGGTGTATATAACGGCGCCTTCGCTTGATAAAATAATTTCTTCCGGATCTGCTGATATTACCATTCAGGATGTTTTAAAAAATTCTGAAAAAATTGAAATGAATGTTTCAGGTTCAGGAAACATAAAAGGAGCATTGGATGCTCCTGCAGTTTCTATTGAAGTAAGCGGTTCGGGAAATGTAGATTTAAAAGGGCGCACCAAAGATTTTGATTGTTCAGTAAGCGGCAGCGGCGACATTAATTGTGGCGACCTTCAAAGTGAAAACGCAACGGTAACGGTTTCGGGAAGCGGCAATGCACATGTATTTGCGAGTGTTCATTTATCAGCTTCCGCGCATGGAAGCGGCGATATATTTTACGGCGGCAATCCTGCAACAGAAATTCATACATCGGGAAGTGGAAGCGTGCAGGCGGAGAAATAAAAAAGTATAATTGCTTGTTATGTTTAATCAAAATAAATTGGAGAAATCCAATAAAAAATTTCTTAAAAATAAAAGTAAATTTGAATAAAAATTTTATCATGCGTATTGATGAGCAAAGTTTAGTTGATAACAAAGGCAAAACCATTGCTGTACAAATTCCGATTTCAGGGCTTCATCAGCGCAGATGAATCGCATGCGAGCAATAGTGTGTACAGGCTACTTCTGTAAATTGAAATTATTTTATAAAACTTTTTTGAGAAGGCATTGTTTCCAACTGCGTTTATCCATGACCGTTAGTTGGTTTATTTATAAAAATTATCTTTCATACAGCCATAAATATTTTTATCAATAATACTTTATCGTTACAACATACTACTGTACTTTCGCAAAGAACTTAAAACAAGCCTTGCGGTGAAACCAGGTAACACAAACGGTAATAATAATTATGACTATAACAATCCTTATTACATTATGTGGTTTATTGCTCATTGCATATATATTTGATCTCACTTCTTCACGCACCAAAATCCCCTCGGTTCTTTTGCTGTTATTGCTTGGCTGGCTGGTAAGGCAGGTATCGCTGTTAATGGAAATGGAAATTCCTGATCTCTCTGTTTTTTTGCCTTTTTTAGGAACCGTAGGGCTGATATTGATTGTGCTGGAAGGCGCACTGGAGCTCGATTTCAACAAATATAAAAAAACAGTGATTGTGAAATCTTTTTTAGTGGCGTTTATTCCAATGATGCTGCTGGCTTTTGGATTGGCGTTTATGTTTCATTATTTTGATCCTAACGCTTCTTTTAAAGAATGCCTTACCAATGCCATTCCGTTTAGCGTCATCAGCAGTTCCGTTGCTATTTCCAGCGTAAAAAATCTTACTGCATCAGACAGCGAATTTATAATTTATGAAAGCAGCTTTTCGGATATCATGGGTGTTTTATTTTTTAATTTCGTTACACGCAACAGTGTTATTAATGTACATTCCGTTGGTCATTTTACTTTACAGATTCTCATTATTGCAGCCATATCTTTTGTTGCTACCATCGGGCTTTCGTATTTGCTCAGCAAAATTGAGCATCCAATAAAATTTGTACCAATTATTTTATTGGTCATTTTAATATATGCCATTTCGGAAATTTATCATTTGCCGGCGCTGGTTTTTATTTTATTATTTGGTTTGGTTCTCGGCAATATTGATGAGCTGAAACAATTTAAATGGATACAAATGTTGCGGCCACGAGAATTGAACAAAGAAGTAAAAAAATTTAAAGAGCTTACAGCTGAAGTTACTTTTTTAATCAGGGCATTATTTTTTTTATTATTTGGTTATTTGATGAATAAATCAGAGATATTAAATCCGGAAACTGTTATATGGGCTTTAGCGATTGCGGCTTCTATTTTTATTATTCGTGGCATTCTTTTAAAGTTTGTAAAATTTCATCTGCCGCCAATATTATTCATTGCACCCAGAGGACTTATTACTATTCTGTTGTTCGTATCTATTCCCCCCGCGCAAGCGCTTTCTTTTGTAAATACATCGCTTTTAATTCAAATAATAATATTAACGGCGCTTGTAATGATGATAGGCCTCATGTTTTCTAAAAAAAATACAACCTCTGAAGATAAAGAAGTAAAACTGCCCGATATTCAACCTGAAGTAAATCCGCTTCCATAAATTTTTTATTAAGAAGAAAAACAGCTTTATTATTAAAAAGTGGGCGGCAGGGACACCGCCCATGGCCTGCTTCATTATTTTTCCACATCTGTTATTGAAAAATTATTGTAAAAAAAATGTTTAAAAATAAAATTTAAACCGGGCAATTATTATAATTTTTTAACGTTATCAACTAACATAATCCATTTCCAAAATTTAATTGGCAGCGTGTTACGAGTTAAAATCAGAACAATATTTTAGTTATAAAAAATTAACCTGGCAATGAATCCTAAAAAAGAAAAAACCACCGTTTTATTTGTAAATAAAAATGCACAGGCCATAAAACCCATCCAGGTTTCCAGCAAGCTGATATTAAATTGGAAAAAATATTTTGCAGCTGTATTGCTTGTATTTGCAGGCTTAATTGCAGCAATCGTTTTTCTTACATCCAACAACATTGAGCAACATCAATTGCAAGAAGCGCTTGCAAAAAAAATTCAGACGATACATATAACCTATGCACAGGTAGATACCAATGCGGTTCGACAAAAGTTTACCACAATTGATAAAGAACTACAAACTATAAATGATTACTTAAAAGCAAGAGGAATTAAATATGCATTGAAAGGCCCTGAAGGCGGAGAAGCGGGGGATAATGACCTCATATCAACTGATGAGATCACCAATTTTTATGAAGGTTATTTAAAAAAAATAATTTATAACATTTCCTATACGCCGTTAGGTTTTCCTTATCCCGGCGCTATCACTTCTACTTTTGGCCATCGCGAAAATCCCTTTAGTGGTGAAGGAATAGAAACGCATAAGGGAGTGGACATTCGGGCAGCCTGGGGATCGCCGGTGAAAGCTATGGCAAAAGGCGAAGTGGAATTTGCAGGTGTAAGAGGTGGTTTTGGAAATTGCATCATGATAAAACATGGTAATGGTTTTGAAACACTCTATGGCCATCTTTCAAAAATTTTAGTGCATGTTGGCCAGCCGGTTGATATTGGGCAACAGATAGGAAACGTAGGCTCTACAGGCCGTTCCACAGGACCTCATTTGCATTATGAAGTGCACAGGAATGGCGAAAAAATTGACCCTCAAAATTTTTTAACTCTCAAATAATTTTTTATGTTTAAAAAAAATGATAAAGCCCAGGCATTAGAAATTAATCAGCAGGAAATTGTAACCATCATTGGTGAAGGATTTACTTTCACGGGCGAAATACAAGGCGCTTCAGCTATACGAATTGAAGGGAAAGTGATAGGCAATGTACATGTAGATGGCGGTGTAATACTCGGCGAAAAAGGAAATATTGAAGGAGACATCATTACCAAATCTGCTATTATTTTTGGAACTGCGAATGGCAATGTAACCACCACACATTTAGAAATTAAGAAAACCGGATTTGTAAATGGCGAAATAACTACCGATACGCTGGAAATTGAGCTGGGCGCGCAATACAACGGGAAATTAAATATGAAAAGGCCAGAGCAAATATTAAAAGAAGCTTCCTGATTCAAAGCGATAAAAACTTTAGTATAAATTATAATAAGCAATATAACGGCAACGCATATACGAAGTTTTTTTTCTTTTCGCAATAACAATAATTATCTATGTTATATTTTTTTGTTCCTTAACCTGGGCAAAATTCTCATGGTATCATCCGAAGTAATGGAAAAATAAAGCGGCGAAAATCCCATTTTATAATTTATTGGCATAAAATTTTCTGATTGAAAATAAATTTCATTATGGAAAAGATTAATAATCCTAATCGTAAAATAACTTCAGAAGATTTACCTGATTCACCAAAAGATAAAAAAGAAATGCAGGAACCGGGAATAACTTCAATTAATTTGCCAGATGTAAAAGATATTCCCGGCCAGGAAAATATTATGCCTTTTCCATTGGGAGAAATGGCAGATGAAACCATATCATCAGCAGATGAAGAAGGTGATGAACTTTTTGATGATAATATTGACGACGAGATTGAAGAAAATCCTGATTCAAATGTATCACCATCAGAAAAAAGAGACCTCACAATATCGGCTAATGATATGCCAACGGAAGATGACATTCATTTGCGGGAAGCTGCGCTTGACGATACTGATAACGACGGAACTCCTTTAAACGAAGGCAGCTTTAAAAAAAATCTCACCGGAACTGATCTTGATGTTCCGGGCGCCCAACTGGATGATGAAGATGAAAAAATTGGCGAAGAAGATGAAGAAAATAATGATTATAGCCTTGGCGGCGACAATCATTTTGATTCTCCGGAAGATAATTTTTAAACTTTATACAAAATTAAAAATAGGACTAATACAATTTATTAATTATCCCATCTCTTTCTGATAAGGCTTTCCCATAATATCTTTTTTTCTATTTCTATAAAAATAAAGTGATATCATATATAAAATATAAGACCCCACAAATTCGTATATCTCTTCAGCGGCGTTTAAAATTTTTTGATAATGACTTTTCAGGCTCATATCTGCTTCGTGAGGAACCAAGTAGCAAGCCAATTTAAAACCCAACCATGAAACCAAAAAAAATATCCCGATAGATATCGGAGGAACGGGTACTTTTAATTTTCGGGCGAACGAAGCAACAAATTTAAAATTGGAAACGCAAAATGGCCAAATAATTCCAAAAATTATGCAGAATATTTTTAGTTGAAAATCTATTTCCATCAATCGCTGAAGGCCATGTTTGGGAACTTGTTGCATATTTACTTCGTTAAAGGCAATCATATTATGGATATTAAATTCGTGCTGCACATTCACTTTATTGATAAAGCCGGGCGTGGGAAATTTAAAAATCCATTGACCCCAATCAATCTCTTCGCCTGCTCCAAAAAACAGGGCGAGAGCCAGTAACAACAAAAAAATATTCTTATTTTTTTTAAAAGTTAAAACAAGCAATATAAAAGCAATAAAATAACATAATGATGTAAGGCATTCAAAAATGCCATTTTCTCTGCCCCATATTATAACCGTGTCGCCATTGGCAAGTACAATAAATAAATAACTGAAAGCGATAACAAGCAGTATTGAAATAATGTATCCTTTTAAAGGTTGCGTGTTTTTTAGGGCGGAAGTGTGGTTCATTTTAGTTTATTTAAATCAGGAGCAAATTGAATAAAAAATTAAAAAAGGATTTCAACGCATGTTTTGTTTTGTTTTGTTTATAAATTTAAATATAAAAAATTCAACTCTAATATACAAAATAGATTTATTTATAAAACTCATTTTATTTATACAAAATAAAACCCGGCAATGCCGGGCTTATTGTTAATCATTCTATCATTTATTCAACTACGCCGAAGTTTTTTCAGGTGTCTTCACTTCATTTCTAAATACTACGGTTCCATCGAAAACATCTACCAGTACGGGTTTTGATTTATCAATTGTTCCACTCAATAATTTTTTGCTGAGTTGATTTACAATTTGTTTTTGAATAAGTCTTTTTAAAGGTCTTGCGCCAAATTGCGGATCGAAACCATTTTCTGCAAGATAATCCAAAGCATATTCGCTAAACTCAAGCACCACGCCACTTTTGAGCAATTGATTTTTAAGATCGTTCAATTGTATTTTTATAATATTTCTTATTTCTTTCCTTAATAAAGGTTGGAACATTATAATCTCATCAACCCTGTTCAAAAATTCAGGGCGTATCGTTTGCCTTAATAAATCCATTACTTCCCGCTTGGTTTCTTCCACTATTTTTTCTTTATTTTCTTCGGTAACATTATCAAAGTTTGCCTGAATAATTTGGCTGCCCATATTGCTCGTCATAATGATAATGGTATTTTTAAAATTCACCACGCGGCCTTTGTTATCGGTTAATCTTCCATCATCAAGTACCTGCAATAAAATATTAAATACATCAGGATGTGCTTTTTCAATTTCATCCAATAAAATAACGCTGTAAGGTTTTCGTCTAACTGCCTCCGTTAGTTGACCGCCTTCATCATAACCCACATAACCGGGAGGAGCGCCAACCAATCTGCTCACTGAATGTTTTTCCTGGTATTCACTCATATCAATCCGCGTCATCATACTATCATCATCAAATAAATATTCTGCCAATGCTTTGGCCAATTCCGTTTTACCCACACCGGTTGTTCCTAAAAAAATAAATGAACCTAAAGGTTTTTTAGGATCGTGCAAACCCGCTCTGCTCCTGCGTATTGCATCTGAAACAGCTTCTATAGCTTCATCCTGTCCTACTACTCTTTTATGCAATTCATCTTCCAGGTTTAATAATTTATCTTTTTCACTTTGCATCATTTTACTTACCGGAATACCAGTTGCTTTTGCAACACTTTCAGCAATATCTTCGGCATCCACTTCTTCTTTCAATAATCTTTTTTCACTTATTTCATCAAGCTGCGTTTTATAATCTGCAATAATTTTTTCCTGCTCCTGCATTTTACCATATCGTATTTCAGCCACTTTTCCATACTCGCCTTCACGCTCTGCTTTTTCTGCAGCCATTTTTAAATTTTCAATTTCTGCTTTCCCATTTTGTATTTTTTCAACCAGATCTTTTTCCTGATTCCACTTTGCTTTAAAAGTATCGCGTTGTACAGATAAGTTTGAAATTTCTGTATTTAATTCTTTCAGCTTTGCTTCATCTTTTTCTCTTTTGATGGCTTCTCTTTCTATTTCCAATTGCCGTATCGCTCTTTCAAGTTTATCTAATTCTTCAGGCATTGAATTCATCTCAAGCCTAAGCTTGGCTGCGCTTTCATCAATCAAGTCAATTGCTTTATCAGGTAAAAAACGATCAGTTATATAACGATGCGATAATTCAACTGCTGCAATAATCGCTTCATCTTTTATGCGCACATGATGATGCGTTTCATATTTATCTTTTATTCCTCTCAAAATAGAAATAGCATCTTCCACGCTTGGTTCATTCACGGTTACTTTTTGAAACCGCCTCTCGAGCGCTTTATCTTTTTCAAAAAATTTCTGATATTCATTTAATGTGGTTGCGCCAATGGCTCTCAACTCTCCTCTTGCCAATGCAGGCTTTAAGATGTTTGCAGCATCCATTGCTCCTTCGCCGGCTCCTGCGCCCACCAAAGTATGTATTTCATCAATGAATAAAATTATTTCTCCATCACTTCCTGCTACTTCTTTTACAACACTTTTTAATCTCTCTTCAAACTCCCCTTTATATTTTGCACCTGCAATTAATAAGCCCATATCGAGCGCATAAATTATTTTTGATTTTAAATTTTCAGGTACATCACCATTAACAATTCGATGCGCCAAACCCTCTGCTATGGCTGTTTTACCCACACCCGGTTCGCCAACGAGAATGGGATTATTTTTTGTTCTTCTTGATAAAATGTGCAATGTTCTTCTTATCTCTTCATCTCTTCCAATTACAGGATCGAGCTTGTTGCTTTTAGCAAGCTCATTGAGATTTTTAGCATATTTATTTAAAGCATTAAACTGTGTTTCCGAAGTTTGAGAAGAAACAGTTGAACCTTTTTTTAATTCTTTTATTGCAGCAATCAAACCTTTTTCTGTGAGCCCTGCATCTTTTAAAATTTTTGCAGCATTATCATTTCCCTGAACAATAGCAAGCAACAAATGTTCAACACTTATAAATTCATCATTAAAAATTTTTAAAGTATTTGCAGCACGTAACATTACATTATTCAGGTCGCGGCTTATAACCTGTGCAGGCTCACCTTCATTCATTTTAGGAAGTTTCTGCAGGCTTTCATCAACTTTACTTTCAACAAAATTTACATTTACATTATTTTTTTTAAGAAGATAATCCACAGGGCTGTCTTCATCGGTAAGCAATGCTTTAAGCAAATGTTCTGTTTCTATATTTGGATTTTTTTCATTAAATGCAAGCTGCTGCGCTTTTTGAAAAATTTCCTGGGATTTTATGGTTAAATTATTTGGATTCATATCGTAATTCTTTTATCTAAATTTAAACTAAAGACCTCTTTCATGATTTGGATTTAAACAATACCGTAAATCTTCTCATTGGGAATTACTGCATTTTTATAATTTGTAAAATTCATATTTCGAATTAGCTGGAAAAATTAAGAGCTAAATTTCTATCAAAAAATTTATACCGTAATTATTCTGCTTTTTTCTTTCCCTTCCATTATTTCTACACTTCGTGTAATGAAGGCCGTTAGTTCATTTCCTTTTAATAATCCCTGCGAAAGCAAAGCGAGGTCGGCTAAATTTCTTACTTCTTTTTCCTGCTTATCTTTATTTTCTTCTTGTAAAATTTTCTGATAAACGGGATGATTTCCATTCACAGTAAGCGTAACTTCTTCCGGTAAATTTCCATAAAAATTTCCCATGCCGCCGCCACCATTCATTGCCATATCTTTCATGCGCCGCATAAATTCCGGACGAGTTGCAATAACAGGCAATGCCTCTGCCGACAGGCCTTTCACTTCCACCGTTACATGCAATTCGGGTATTTCAAAATGAAACATATCTTTCAGTTTCAACTGATCGTTTTTACTTAAAACGCTATCAATATGATCGCCTTTATCAATTAAATTTTCAGTAATATCTGCATCCACTCTTACAAATTGTACATCGTTCCATTTCATTTCCATATTATTGATAAATGCAGCATCAATAATAGTTTCAAGCTTTACAACCACATAATTTTTTTTCTTTGCAGCTTGTATAAAACTATTTTGCTGCACCGGATCGGTAGTATATAACATCACCAGTTTACCTTCTTTATTTTTTTGCAAAGCTTCTGTTGCAGAACGATATTCTTCTAATGTAAAGAACTTTTGTTCTCCCCCTT
>JAICZH010000082.1 GCA_025933775.1 Chitinophagaceae bacterium | reverse complement strand
GTTATGACGCATGGTTTCAGAATTATTGAAGATCTCTGCGAAGGTTTGAATAACTGGATGGATGAGAAGGGATTTGCTACATTGAATGATTTTATCGGCAGATCAGTTCCTGCTCTTACCAATTGGGAAGACCTTGATATTAACTATCATCATGTTGCCAATATTAATCAGGATAAATGTATCCATTGCGGACTTTGCTATATTGGATGTGAAGATGCGGCACATCAATCTATAAGCATTACTCATGGCAATCCTTACAACACTTATGCAATAAAAGAAGAAGAATGTGTGGGCTGTAATCTTTGTCAATTAATATGTCCCGTTACTAATTGTATTACGATGGTTGAGCAAAGGGCCGGTGATGAATACCTTAACTGGAAGGAGTTTCAGAGCAGAGGATTAAAATTGAATGATCATTAATTTGCAAAAGTTTTTAAATGCTTTGAAACAGTGCACTTTATTTAATGAGTTATTCATAAAAACCAAAGCTATAATTTTACTTCATATCTTCAACGTATGAAAAAATTCATATTGCTTTTATTCCTTTTTATTTGTAATTACACGTTTGCAATAAAACCTGCTTTTAATACCGAAGAATTTCAAAATATCACATTACATCAAAAAAAAATCAAACCTTTCAAACCGCCGTTTCAGGGAAAGAGACATTTTTGCTCATACGAAACCAGTATGACTTACGATGTGGAAATCAACGGAAACAGTGTAATAATTTCTTCCGAAAAAATTAAAATAAAAGGTGTTTATAAAAATGGATTCCTTTTTACCAATGACCCAGATGAAATAGCATACACGCATAATGCAGGGAAGTATAATTATGGAAAATACTACGTTATCGGAACAGATTATTTTAGCAAATTAAATGCTGAGAACGGAGAATATTTTTATTATCAGTTATGTAAGAAATAAATGATCCATAAATCATTTTAAAAACATTTTATAAAATGATGAAACACCCGAAATTTTTTTTAATAGTAATTTTTTTTGTTTGTTTCCTATTTAATGGATGCAACGCACAACCTCAAAACAATTCTTTGAAACTGGTTGCAACAATTGCTTTACCCACTGTAAGCGGAAGAATTGACCATTTAAGTTTTGATGCAAAACATCAAATAATTTTTGTTGCAGCGTTAGGAAACAACACAGTTGAAGTTGTTGACCTGAAAAATAAAAAAGTAATTCATGCCATAAAAGATTTACACGAACCGCAGGGAGTTGTTTTTATTCCTGATCCCGCTTCAAGCGGGACAATTTTTGTTGCCAACGGTGATAATGGTGAGTGTGATGTTTTCAATGCAGAAACTTTTCAAAAAATCACTTCAATAAAATTATCAGGCGATGCTGACAACGTTCGTTATGATGCAGCAGACAAAAAAATTTATGTCGGTTATGGTTATGGAGGTATCGCAATTATTGACCTGCCTGCCGGACAGGCAGGTGCAGCTACTTTCAAACTAATTACCGAAATAAAATTATCAGGACATCCGGAATCATTTCAAATTGATAAATCCGCAAGAGAGATTTATGTAAATGTTCCCGATGAAAAACAAATTGAAGTTATTGATTTGAATAAAAATGTGGTTGTAGACAAATGGAAATTGAATCAAGCCACTTCAAATTTTCCAATGGCATTAGATGAAACTAATCATCGTTTATTTGTTGGTTGCCGCCATCCTGCAAAGCTTTTAATTATTGACATGCAAACTGGCAAAACAATTTCATCTTTTTCTATTGACAGCGATACGGACGATATTTTTTATAACTCATCAACTAAAGAAATTTATGTAAGCTGCGGCGGTGGCTACATTGATGTTTTCAAACAAACAGACCTGCCTACCGGACAGGTAGGTGCAAACACCTATACAACAAACGGGAAAGTTTCTACACATACAGGAGCACGAACTTCACTTTTCATTCCTGAACTCAATCAACTAATCGTAGCTTCACCTTCGGGTTTTAACAGCAACGCTTCCTTATTAATTTACGATATAAAATAAAAACATTATGAAAAAAATATTCCTTTCTGTTTTAGCATTTATAACTGTTATGTACAGCTTTGCACAAATAGACAGCACAGCACTCAATAATGTATTTGGTAAAAAAGGCTCAGTTCAGGGAAATGTTTATAAGATTAGTTATCCGCGCTCCGATTTAAAAGTAAAGGTTGGTGACTTTGCTGTTGCACCCGGACTTGCACTTGGTTCATGGGTGGGCATTATAAAAATGGGAAATGAATCAATGATGATGGGCGACCTTGTCCTACTCGATTCAGAAGTTCCAAAAGTTATTAAAAAGTTGGTAGAAGAAAATCTGGATATTACTGCCATACATAATCATCTCATTAATGAAACACCAACCATAAAATATATTCATTTTCATGGAAGTGGCGACGCAGTACAACTTGCAGAAAAAATAAAATCTGTTCTTGCCGTAACTGCAACGCCAATTACTACTCCTGCGGCTCAAACCCAACCGAAAAGTATTGACTGGAGTAAAGTAACTGCCATACTTGGCACAACAGGTAAACAAAACGGAATGTTACTTCAATATGCTTTTCCACGTAATGAAAAACTTACAGAAAGCGGTATGGAAATGCCGCCATCAATGGGTATGGCGACTTCAATTAATTTTCAAATGGATGGTAACCGTGCTGCTATAACTGGCGATTTTGTTTTGTTAGCTGATGAAGTGAATCCGGTTATAAAAGCACTTACAGAAAATGGTATTAGCCCAACTGCCATACACAGTCACATGTTGCATGATGAACCTCGTTTGTTCATGATGCACTTTTGGGCAGTTGGAGAACCTGAAAAGTTAGCAACCGGATTAAAAGCTGCATTAGATAAAACAAATTCTAAAAAATAATTTTTACTTGATTAAAAAAACCAATTAGCTTTTTTTAAATTTTTCTTTATAAAATTCTATTGATTCATTAATGATCTCAAATGCTTTTTCTTTGGTTTGAAAATCGTTGATCTCAACTTTTTTATTTTCCAAAACTTTGTATTGCTCAAAATAATTTTTCAATACTTTTATAAAATGCGCCGGCACATCATACATCGTTTTTATATAATTAACGCCCGGGTCTTTGGCAGCCACTGCAATAATTTTATCATCAATCAACCCGCCATCAATCATTTGCATATTACCAATCACATAAGCCTCCACCAGGCATAATGGTTGAATGGATTCGGAACACATCACCAATATATCCAGCGGGTCTTCATCCTGGCCAAGGGTTTGCGGAATAAATCCATAATTAACCGGATAATGAAATGAAGAATAAATTACGCGATCGAGTTTTAGCAATCCTGTTTTTTTATCAATCTCATATTTTGATTTGGAACCTTGCGGAATTTCAATCAATGCATTTACCAAATGTGGCGCTTCTGCTCCGTAATGTGCACCATGCCAGGGATGAAGAACGTACATAATTTATTTAAATTTTTTATAAACAAATAAGCAATTGGCAATAAATAATAAAACAATTTGCAATAAGCCATATGCAATAAACAATATGCAGTAAACCACTAAACTAATTAACTAATTAACTAATTAACTATTTAACTATTTAAACAATTCAACTTTAAACAATTCAACTTTAAACAATTCAACAATTATCTTTTACCTGCCCGGTATCTTATTATCTCTGCTTTTTCCAGTGTTATTAATCCGCCGGATTTTGTTTCTTCAAATAATTGCTCTACTGTTTTAGTAAATGCTCTTATCTTTTCTTCGGTGTCAACAATTTCAATTATCAAAGGCATGTCAATTGAAATATCAAAAAGTTTTGCAGTGTGTACTTTACTGTTTGCCCCGAAACCCATAATGCCTCTTGTAACCGTTGCTCCGGAAAGCATTTGTTTCTTTGCTTCAAAAACGATTGCCTCGTAAAGCGGCTGGTGGCCTGCTTTATCCGATTCACCAACAAATATGCGCAGCAATTTTGCATTCGGATCATTTTCCATTTTTATAAAAATTTAATTAATGAAATACCTATAAATGTTGCCAGTAAACCAACCACAACACTGCTGATGATGTATGTAAATGCGTGAAATATTTGTCCATCGCGAAACAGGCCAACGGTTTCATTTGAAAAAGAAGAGAAAGTAGTAAAGCCTCCTAAAAAACCCGTTACTAAAAACAATCGCCACATCATGCTGATGCTGCTTCGTTCGCTTAACCCAAAAATAATTCCGATAAGAAAACATCCTATAATATTTACCGTAAGCGTACCAAAGGGAAATGCAGATAAAAATTTATTTTGAATAAATTGCGAAAGCACGTATCGCAATATTCCGCCAAAACAACTTCCAATTCCAATTGCTAAAATTATTTTCATTTGCCTTTTACAATTAATTTTTTATAAAAATAAAAATTACAAATTTCCGGTGAATGTATATTTGAAATCAACCAGCCATTCATTATTTTTTTTCACCATTCTTAATTTTGAAGGTTGATTTTTATATGTGTTGGAATAAGTAATGATACTTACCGAATCTGATAATTGTTGAGTTGAGTCAATTAAAATATTGGCGTTTTTATATCCCTCTTTTTCGGCTTTGCTTCTTTTTTGATAAAAATCTTTTAAGCCATTTAAATATTCCATATTGATGCTGTCTTGCAAAACATACTTCTGCGCTTCGTCATAATCGCCTTTTAAAGATGATTCAATAAATCCTCTTCCCGATTCCAGCGGATCTCTTTTGTTTACTTCGGGCGAATGATTGCATGCACTCAAAATAAAAATGAAAGACAAAACGCTAATGATTATTTTATTCATGTAATTAATTTAAAAAACTAAGGTAATTATCTTTTCGGTTGTAAATAAAAACACTCCGTTGTAATGCGGAGTGTTTTTAAAATCACGTATCAAAAAAAATAATTTTTATTTTTCATCTCCTTTTGCTTTGTTCAGCATTTTATTAGCGCTGTCCATCATTTTTTGCGCTTGTTTCATATCTTCTTTCGAAACTGAATCCATATTTTGTGGAGATGCGTTATTAATGCTTCCTAAAGAATCATTCATATCGTGAGGCATTCCGCCAAAGCCATGCTCTTTCATTTTTTTCTGCGCCATTTCCATTAAAGTAGATTTATCGAAAGCTACTTTCCAATCGCCGCTTTCTTTCTTTAAAGTAAAATCGGTTGTTTCTCCGCTTCTCTTTTCTTTTACAGGAACTGTGGCTACATCGCCATTGATCACTGCATCACCGAGTTCTAGATTCTCACGATTGAACTTCATCGTTTCAGAAGTATCGGGTATTCGTTCCATTCCCATTTGCATCATGCTCAGCATTCCTTCGCTGTCTTTGGTAGTGTATTTTTTTACAGCGGTAAAATCTTTTTTTGCCAAGGCATCAAAAAAATTGGTAAGAACTGCTTTGGGATCGCCGCCTCCCGTTTTGCATCCGGCAAGAATCATAAGTGAAACAGCAAATGCGGATATAATAATTTTCTTCATAAAGTTTTTTTGAAAACAAATGTAAAATTTATTTATAAAAAAATAATTAGTTGTTTTGAAATGTAACCCGCTTTATTTGTGAGCAAAGCGGATTCATAAAAAGATTATCCAATGCAATAAATTTTATATGATGTACAGTTGTGGTGGGTAAAATAATTTTGTTGCTGATGGCCTGTTCTATTGATTTGTAAACAAATTCGGAGCAATACATTTTATCATCAGTTGATAAATCGAATTGCATATCGAACTGAATTTTTTTTGTATAAAATGTTTGAACAACGCTTATCAGTTTATTATTTGCCTGCGCATTTAATTTATATCTGAAAATGCCGAAACCCCTGTTTTCATAAGGGTTACAAAAGAATTCAAAAGGGTCTCTTCTTAATTGTTGATTGGGATTCCATTCTCCGCCGATGCTGTGATACACAAAAAGAGAATCATGTTCAATGCTTGCAATGCCGCAATGCGAGTAAGTTTTATCATGTGCTGATAATAACCTCATCGTTTCGCTTGCAAAATCTTTTCCCGTGCGAAAAATTATATCGCCGGGTTTTACTAATTTTTTATACAATTGAATACTGTCGAATGCAGCCGCAACATTTTTTTCATTCTGCAATGAATCTTTTTTTGAAAGAGTAAATTTCGAGTAGGCGTTACCGTTATAACAGGCTGCGGCAAAAAATAAAAGGCAGCACATCAGCCACCTTTCATAAATTATCTTTTTTAAAATAATCATTTATGTTCTTCCTGTTCTTTTAATTTTTCGTGGTCATAAGCTTTAATGATAGCCTTTACCAGCTTATGTCTTACTACGTCTTCTTCATCCAATTCCACATGGCCAATGCCATCAATATGTTTTAATATTCTTGCAGATTTTTCAAGCCCGCTTTTTATTTTCGGCGGCAAATCAATTTGTGTAATATCACCGGTTATAATTGCTTTTGCATTGGCGCCAATTCTTGTTAAAAACATTTTCAATTGAAGGTCTGTGGCATTTTGCGCTTCATCCAAAATGATAAATGCATTATCGAGCGTACGTCCACGCATATACGCTAACGGCGCAATTTCAATAATGCGTGTGGTCATGTAATAGCCAAGCTTATCGGCTGGTATCATATCATCAAGCGCATCGTACAATGGGCGCAAATACGGATCAATTTTTTCTTTAAGATCGCCGGGAAGAAAGCCCAGGTTTTCACCAGCTTCCACTGCAGGCCTTGTAAGAATAATTTTTTTTACCTGTTTATTTTTTAAGGCCCTTACAGCAATTGCAACGGCTGTGTAAGTTTTGCCCGTACCTGCAGGGCCTATTGCAAATACAATATCATTTTTATCAACAGAACTTACCATTAGTTTTTGGTTGGCTGTTCGTGCACGCACGGTTTTACCATTTGGTCCAAAAACCAAAATATCGTTAGGGTTTTTTTCAATGAAATTATCAATCACTTTTTCATCATCGCCCCCAAGAATTTGTTCCAGGTAATTCTCAGTCATGTGCCCGTTTCTTTCAAGATACTGTACAGCAAGATTTATTTTATCTCTTGCATCTTCAATTTGCTCCGGAGCGCCGCTGAGCTTGATTTGCGTGCCGCGGCTTAAAATTTTAAGACGTGGAAATTTTCTTTTTAAAATATCCAGCTTGCCATTATTCACTCCAAAAAATTCAATAGGATTTACAGTTTCCAGGTTAATAATTGTTTCTGTCAAATCAGGTTACGTTTTAGTGGTTTTAAAATCTTTACTGCTTAATCAAATATAAAAATCAGAAAAACATTTTTACTAAATTAGTTATTAACATCAGGTTGAAAAAGTTAAAAAAATGAATGATAATATTTTTAAAGCAATAGATTTTTTTTTCAGTGTTTGAATTTTTAAATACTTTCGGCAATAAATTCTGTAATATGAAAAAAAGTTTTTTAATCATTGGTGCCTGCCTCATCAGCATAATTATTTTTCAGGCCTTTACAACTTATAACGAGCCTCATTTTAAAAATCTGCAGGTTCTTCCTAAAGATATTTCCGGGCACGACCTCGATAGTGTAATGCATCACTTTACGGTAGCGCTTGGCGTGCATTGCACTTTTTGTCATGTAAGAAATGAAGCAGAAAAGAAAATGGATTTTGCCAGCGATGATAAACCCGAAAAAAATATTGCGCGCAAAATGATGCTTATGTCAATTGACATTAATAAAAATTATCTCAGGTCTATAGACATGGATCATGATATGGAACACGACATGGATAACGATCACGACAGCACTAAAAGCGAAGATCATGACATGAATAGGGAACATAAAAATATGGATACAACCGCGATGAATGCTGAACCTGCATTGTATATGCTGCAAACCGTTACCTGCTATACTTGCCACAGAGGTGATGCGCATCCTGAAACAAAACCTCCTAAACAAGAACGGCCTCAAATGCCTCCGCAGATGCCTCAAAAGCCAACGGATAATAAATAATTTATAATTTTAAAACAGGTTTTGAAAAAGTTTACAAGAAATTTATTTGTGTAAACTTTTTTTATTGAGAAATAAATTATTTTTTCTCAGCAATGTCTCCGGGATGTTGCATTATATTAATGATTTTTATACGCAACCTCTGCTTTGTGAGTTTTATTTTTGAACAGAGGTTGTTTATCTTTTATATCTTTCTAAAGTTTCAAAAAGAGTTTTTACTTGTAAATTATTTTCTAATAAAGTAAAAGTTTTTGCTCCTATTATAATACCGAAGGCATTAACATTTTTTGTTGCATCCATATTTTGGGTAGCTTGTACATAATATTCTTTTCCAAATTGATTATTGAAAACTACAGTGCTAACTTTAGAAGTACCTATTTTAACTTCTTCTTCTTTTATCAATTTTATTGTATAAGTTTTTTTATTTGGTAAGGGTCCGATTAAAGAATCGTTTACATTCAAATCCATCTTAAATAGCGCTCTTAATCCTGCATTACCTTCATCTCTAAAAATATGAACATACGAACATTGGCAAGTTGAAATACTATCATTATTATTTCGGAAATCAAATAAATTTTTTGATGTGTCAATTTTATAAAACTCACCACTTAGTAATACTCCATGTCCTTTTGTCCTATCACCAATATTATATTTTTCAATCTTTATCACATTGGCTCCAACTGAAATCGCTTTTGATTTTAATTTATCCATAAGATGCTTCCAATTAAAGTTCCAGTCTTCAACTTGTTCCCAATTACCTAATAAAAAAGGATTATTAGGGACTTGCATTTTAGGAGTTAAAAATAACAAAGTGAATACGATTTGTATTCTAAAAACTATTTTCATCTGCGAACACATAATAATATACTTTACAATAGATAGATATACTTTACAATAGATATAATTTTTCAGGTATTAAAAACCAAATATTGTTTTTACCAATTTATTTTTTGGTTTTAACAAATCGTCTAATGATATTTATTATATTCATCAACTATTTTAATCAATTTCAAATAAAAGAATTTGTGTTTTTTCAAACAGACTAAAATTATTATCAGCAATAAAAAGTAATGATTGTTTTCCATCCGGCAACACCGGTCCTAAAGAAACGCCTTCAATATTGTCAATGTACATTCCGAGGCTTTCCATATTTAATAAAAGTTTTTTAGAAGCTGTTTTTATTTGCGGATTATTTTTTAAAGAAGCAACATCACTAATGTTATCAGCGCCGGATAAATCGGCAAGAAAAATTTTAATTGTGCAAGCCAGTCTCCCGGTAGAGAAAGAACGCTCCACAACTAATAATTTATTTTCATCTAAAGATAAAATATCAGAAACGCCATTTATTTTAAAAGCATCTGAAGGAATAGCAGGATGCGCAACCGGATCAATGATATATGCATATTGCGCAACCGTTTTTTTTGAAGCCATATCAAATTTAATAATTCGGATAACGCCCGTAGAATCATTTGTGCCTGCACGTGAGCCATCATCATACAAAGGTTCTTCTACGCTCACCAGTAAATTTTTATAATCATTGGTAAAAGTTAATCCTTCAAAAACACTGTTTTGCCGTGGCCCCGATTCAATGGCTTGCATGTGCAACTGTTGCGGAAGCATGAATGTATCCATATAACTTCCATCCATATTTATTTCAGTAACTGATGGATCTTCCAACACAGTTTTAGTTTGAGTTACGATTCGTTCTCCTTCGCTGCTCCATATTAAAGTATTGTTTGCAGCATCGTAACGCATAGCTTCAGGATCGGGCGTGTGGTAAGGATCTAGCTGTGAATTGGGATAAAAATTATTTGTATTATTTTTTAAAAAAGTGGTTTGTAAAAAATTTACTGAATCAATTTTATTGGAGTCAATATTAATTTTTGCAGTATAAAATCTTGCAGGATTTTTTGCAGAGCGATCATCAGAAATTAAATAATAAATATTTTTTTGCGGATCATAATCAATTCCTGAAAGGCCGCCCACTGTTGTATTTTGAAAATTAAAATTGTAGGGCACATCATATTCATTCAAAAATTTTAAAGAATGAATCGTATCAGTCGTCCTCTGTTCGGGCTTTGCTGCCGAGCATGAAAAATTAACAAGAGTGATGGTAAAAACAGAGATAAGAAAAGTAGAGCGCATTTTTTTTAAAACAAATTTGAGAAATGTTTTGTAATAAATAATCATTTTGTAAATAGCAATATAATTTTTTAATTTTAGGAAGCGACCGGGTTCATTTTAATGATTCTATTTTTTATCAAACTAAATTTTATAAAATGGAAGAAGCCCATATAACCGAAAAAACAAGTGTAAGCCAACCACGATGGCTCACTATAATAAGAATTGCATTAGGCCTTATTCTTTTTTGGAAAGGAATCGTTTTTATACACGATTCATCCGACCTGCATTTAATGCTGCAACGAATGCAGATAGGAGCAGTAGATAAAAACACAGAGTGGATAGCATTTTTAATTACTTACATTAATTTATTAGGAGGTTTGTTTATTATTGTTGGGCTTTTTACAAGAACTTCGTGTATTGTACAAATACCAATACTTATCGGTGCTGTATTTTTTGTAAATACAAAAGCTGGCTTAAATCAAAGTACTTCAGAACTTATTCTTTCTGCAATTGTTTTGGTATTACTTATCTTTTTTGCAATAAAAGGAAGCGGCGTACTTTCTGCCGATGAATATTTCCGAAGTTATTACAAGGCCGGCTCAGAAGATGGAAATACAAAAAAATTTTTTAAATAAAAGCCCCCTCAATTTATGTTGAAATGTTGGAATGTTAGATTATTTAATTGTTTAATTGTTTTATTATTGAATTATTAAATTACTGATTATCGAAATTGCCAATTGTCTATTGTCTATTATCTATAGCCTATTCATTTATCAATCGCTGCATATTTTCTTATCAATTCTCTTGTTTTTATTCCCGATTCTTTTAAATCTTTTTCTTTCCATTCGCCATCCGATTTTGCTGAAGGCAATAATACCGAACAGGTTTCATCTTTATCAGCAACCGACCACGTAAGCCAACTGATTTTATTTTTTTCGGCCCATTCAATCCAGCGATTCCATTCATCATAATCAATAGCACCATCGCCGCTTGCTTCCATTCCTGCCGATTCAGAAATAAAAATCGGAATGCCTTTTTTAAGCGCATAATCGCATCTATCGCGCAGTTCCTGCTTATGTGTTGCTGCATAAAAATGCATTGTGTACATAATATTTTTAAAACCAATTATAGGATCATCCGCAACTAAATTAATATCCTGATCCCAATGCGGATTGCCTACTAAAATAATATTATCAGAGTCAATAGCACGTATGGTTTTAATAATTTCTATTGAATAATTTTTTACCTGCTTCCATGTTTCATAATCCGGCTCATTAAAAATTTCATAAATAACATTCGGATATTTTCCATAATCTTTTGCCATTTCTGTAAAAAATTTTTTGGCTTCATTAAGCCGAATGTTATGACAATGCCAGTCAATAATTACATAGATGCCTTCTTGTATGGCTGCATCTACAACAGCTTTTATTTTTTCAGTTGACCATTCCGGTTTATCAATATAACCATTCGCAGGTTCCACGCCCATTGCCGCTCTTACCACGGAACATTTCCAATCTTCATGGAGCCATTTCACTACGCCGTTATTATAAAATCTCGGCCACCAATTGTGCCAGCCAAAACTCATTCCATGTAAAACAACAGTATTATTGTTTTTATCTTTTAAATAAATTCCATCAACGTGCAATTGTCCATGAACCGATACAGTTTGCGTATATGCCATTCCGTTAGTAATTAAAAAAAATAAAAAAATGAAAATAAATTTTGTTCGCATTGTAATCAATAATTTTTATAGCTTTAATATATTTACAAATATCGCAGCCATTTTTTTTCAGGATGCGATAATTTATAATCTCCATACCATTTACAGAAAGGATATAAAAATATAACCACGCTAATCCAAACGATATAAATGCCCCATAACGGAAGGCCGCTTGGCTTGTCCGGCCTGCCAAAATGTAAATTGGTAAAATCAAAATCGCTCCATTGAAAGCCTTGTGCATAAAGGATTGCAAACATGATAATGTGAATAATATAAAAATGGATTAAATAATAAAACAAAGGAACTTTTCCATACACGATAACAATTCTGCTGAATCTATTTTTAAAATTTTCCGAAACGGAAAGTATTAAAAACATAATGCCTAAAGTAATCAATGAATATAAAAGCGATGGCGCATATTTGGTAACTTTCATAAAAGAAAGAAAAGTAAACATGCTGCTTTTTTGAACCGACCATTTGGAAGGATCGCCATAAACATTTATAAATCGAAGCAGGATAAATAAGCCTATTGCAGAAAGGCCAATCTTAATAAAAATATTATTTCTTTTTTCAAGAGGTAATTCAAATAATTTTCCGGTTGCAAATCCGGCAAGCATAATTCCAAACCAGGGAATAGCAGGGTACGCAAGAAAGATGGAAAAATGGGGCGTAATAGTATAAAATTGCGGAAGAAAAAATGGGAATAAAATATTTTCTATAACTGAATTATTTTGGGGAATATATTGTAAAAGACCACAACCAAAAATTATAATCAAGCCAACTATTGCAATTACTTTTATTGATCTCTTTAAAAAAAGAGACAACAAAATAAATCCCGAACCAATAGCAAACATAACCTGTAGCAATATCATCCTGAAATGAATATCGGCAAACAATCCAAGATTCACCAGCGTAATTTCAAGGATGATAAGCCAGATGCCACGCGTTAATAAAAACCGCCGGCTATTTGCCACATTATTTTTCTTTTTAAAAGAAATATAAGCGGACGAACCAGACAAAAAAACAAAAATGGGCGCACACAAATGCGTAATCCATCTTGTAAAAAATATAGCAGGCGTAGTGGTTGCTAAATCAGTAGGGCTGTGCATTACAGAAGGTGCGTGTATCATATCGCGGGTGTGATCAAGCGCCATTATAATCATTACCAATCCTCTTGTAAAGTCAATCGCATTAATTCGTTTCATAAAATAATTTTGGTAATTTTTGATGAATGATGATATTATTTTGCTTATTCAAAATAAAAATTTATATAACAATCTTTTCCATTTTTTCCAATTGTTCGTTTTCAATCCATGCGCCAAGGCCGGGCGTTTCAGGAACTTCGATAATGCCATTTTCTTTATAAACAATTCCACCACTTACCGGATCTTCAGCAAACATGAGCGGCGTATCAAAATCGCAATGCAAAATATTTTTACTGCTCAATGCTAAATGTGCATTGGCCGTCATGGTAATTTTTGATTCCATAAAACCACCTACTTGCATTTTTATATTTTCTTTTTCAGCAAGCGCAATTATTTTTTTTGCTTTAAAAATGCCTGATGATTTTCCCAATTTTAAATTAAACATATCGCATGCATTTAATTGTATCAATCTTTTTGCATCGTGCTCATCGCAGCAACTTTCATCTGCCATTATTGGTATGGGGCTTTTCTTTTTTACTTTTTTCAGATTCATGAAATCCCAACGTGGTATGGGTTCTTCGCAATATTGAATATTATCATCTTTTAATGCCTGTAATATTTTTATCGCTGTTTTTACATTCCATCCCTGGTTGGCGTCAATGCGTAAGGGTAAGTTTTTTCCAATTGCTTTACGAATGGATTGTATTCTTTCAATATCAATTTTTTTTCCTTCGCCTAATTTTACTTTTATAACCTTGTAGCCAGCTTCTTTTATTTTTAAAGCATCTTCGGCCATTGTACTTGGCTCGCCAATGCTCACGGTATAATCAGTAATTAATTTTTTACTTTTTTTACCGTCAAGAAATTTATACAAAGGTATTTTTGAATGTTGCGCTGCAATATCATGCAATGCAATATCAAAAGCGCTTTTAATGCTGCTATTTCCATAAATAGTTTCATCTATTAGTTTCATGCAATTTTTTATATCCAATGCATTTTTTCCTTTTAAATTTTTTGCAAGAAGTTCCCCGATTGCAAAACAGGTTGATTGATTTTCACCATTAATTGTCATAAAAGGGCTGCATTCTCCAAAGCCTGTAAAGCCTTTATCGGTACGGATTACAACGATAACGTTTTCTGCATTATTAATAGTTCCCAGCGAAATAATAAATGGTTTTTTTAGAGGAATAAAAAGTTTGTATAATTCTATTTGAGTTATTTGCAGGTTGTCTGTCATTGTATAAAAATACTAACCATTTATGTATTGCATAATTATTTCAATTCTACCCGAATTTTTTTGCCGCCGCTATATTTATAAACGATATAATCAGCAACCATATCAGGATATTTTTGTATCAATTGCAGTTTTATTTTTTTATAAACTCTTAATTCAGGATATGCAGGTACTTGCATTTCTTTAAATGCCCAT
>JAICZH010000064.1 GCA_025933775.1 Chitinophagaceae bacterium | reverse complement strand
CTGCAGAAGATCACCAGGCGGCCAATGCCCTTGCTTTAGTAAAAAAAAATGCTGCATTAATGGTACGCGATGCTGATGTACAAAAGCATTTAATGGAAACGATTCTTGAATTAATTAAAGATGAAAATAAAATTCATGAATTAGAAAAAAATATTTCGGAGTTGAAAAATATAAATGCAGATGAAAAAATTGCAACAGAAATTTTAAAAAGTATAAAAGAATAAACTCAAGAATTAGCTGAGGCAATGAAAAATTATACAACCATATCGCGTATTTATTTTATTGGAATTGGCGGCATAGGTATGAGCGCCCTTGCCAAATATTATTTGAGCAAAAATGCTTCTGTAAGTGGTTACGATAAAACAGTAACCACTTTAACGAAGCAAATGGAAAGTGAAGGGATCAACATTCATTATGAAGATAATGTTGAGCTGCTCGATAAAAAAGCGCAGTTAGTTGTTTATACGCCCGCAATTCCCAAAGATCACAAAGAATTAAATTATTATTTACATAACAATTATGAAGTAATAAAACGCAGCGCTTTGCTTGGTGAAATAACTAAAACATCATTCAACATTTGTATTGCAGGCACACATGGCAAAACAACCATAAGCACAATGATTGCACACATATTACGGCATTCCGGATTTGGCTGTAATGCTTTCCTGGGTGGCATTTCAGTAAATTATAATACTAATTTCTGGAGCAGCAATAACAACGTATCTGTTGCAGAAGCAGACGAATTCGACAGAAGTTTTTTACAATTATCTCCTGATGTTGCTGTGGTTTCTGCAATGGATGCTGATCATCTCGATATTTATGGAACGAAAGAAAATATGGAAAAATCTTTTGTTGCATTTACTGAAAAGCTAAGGCCCGGCGGCCTTTTACTGATTAATTATAATTTACATGCAAAAAAATTTCCTGCGTATAACCGTTACCGTTATAGTCTGGAAAATAATTTAGCTGATGCATTTGCAACCAATATTACTTCCGGTAATGGCGGTTATGAATTTGATGTAATTATAAAAGATTGGAAACTAAGTAGAGTTCAATTGAATATGGGTGGAATGCATAATATTGAAAATGCAATTGCAGCAATTGCGATTGCGCATCATCTTAAAATTAATGATGAAAAAATAAAAGATGCCGTTTGTAATTTTAAAGGAGTGAAGAGAAGATTTGAATGTATAATTAATACAGATAAAATTGTTTTTATTGATGATTATGCGCATCATCCGGAGGAATTAAATGCATTAATATCCGGTGCAAAAAATTTATTTCCTGATAGAAAATGTACGGTTATCTTTCAACCGCATTTGTTTTCACGAACAAAAGATTTTGCAAATGAATTTGCTGAAAGCCTTAGCCATGCTGATGTTTCATTGCTTTTACCCATTTACCCTGCACGAGAATTACCAATGGAAAATGTTACCAGTAATTTAATTAAAGAGAAGATGAAAAACCTGCCTACCGGCAGGCAGGTAAAAAATGTATTTGTTTTATCAAAAGAAGAATTAATGCATTACATAAAAGAAAATTTTGCATCAGATGAAAATGCATCAACAAAAAAATTATTAATTACGGCAGGAGCAGGAGATATAGATCAGTTGGTTGAACCCATGAAAAAAATTTTATTGAATATTATTTAATAAAAAATAATGAACGGCAAATACACGGTTAAAAAAATTCTTATAACAATGATATGGATCATCATTGCTTCAGGAACTGTTGTATTGCTGGTGGCAGCTATTGAAAAAAGAAACAATGAACGCTGTGCCGGAGTTGAAATAAATATTTCAGGAGTTCAGAATAATTTTTTTATTGATAAAAAAGATGTTGCATCAATTTTAGAAAAAGTAAATAACGGTAAATTATTAAAGATGCCTTTGCATTCTATTGACCTTGCTTTAATGGAAAATGAATTGCAAAAAACGCAATGGATTAAAAGCGCTCAACTGTTTTTTGATAATAATAATGTATTACAAGTAAGAGTAAAAGAACGGGAACCTATTGCAAGAATTTTTACATCATCGGGCGCTTCATTTTATATAGATAGTTCTTTAACACGGCTTCCTTTGAGCGAGAAGTTTTCTGCCAGGTTGCCTGTCTTTACTGATTTTCCCACTGATGTAATTATTTTGTCAAAGCAAGATAGCAATCTTACGAAAGATATAAAAACGATGAGTGAGTTTATCAGCGCTAATCCTTTTTGGATGGCACAAATTGATCAGATAGATATATTGCCCGATCGCACTTTTAATTTAGTTCCCAAATTAGGAAATCAAATTATTCATTTTGGCGATGGAGAAGATTACCAGCAAAAATTTAATAATCTTCTTTGTTTTTATAAACAGGTTTTAACAAAGTTGGGATGGAGTCATTATTCATCCATCAGTGTTGAATTTAAAGGACAAGTAGTAGCTGTAAGAAGAGGCGCTGAAGAAATTAAAATGGATTCATTGCGCTCTGTTCAAATTATGAAAAACTTAATTGAAGATGCACAAAAACATATCAATGATTCAACCAGCATTCAGCTTGAGCAAACCAATGATGATGATAATATAAATGCTTCGCATGAAAATAAAAATATTCCGTCTGAAGAAGTAAAAGAAAATACAACTAATAATAAACAAGGTTCTGTAACCCCTATTCATGTTCCTGAAAAACCAACAACAACCAATAATGCGTCAACAAAAAAGAATGTTGTAACCAACCATTCCACATCCGTTGAAAAACCAGATCCTGCCCCTTTGAAATCAAAAATTGTAAAGCCCCCAACGATTTTAAAAGAGGCAGAGAAAAACAAAAGAATTCCGAAAGCAGTAATGCCGCCTAAAACTGATTATTAAAAAATAAATGATTTTTAAAATAAAAAAAAACAATAACACCACCGCCTTACATTTTTTATTGCATTTAAAAATAAAATTTAAAACAAGGCATTAAAAAAAGCAATATGAACAACGAACAACCCATTATTGTAGGCCTTGATATCGGCACTACAAAAATTGCAGTAATTGCAGGAAGAAAAAATGAATTCGGCAAGCTGGAAATTCTTGGCTTTGGCCGGGCAAACAGCAACGGTGTACAACACGGAATGGTGTTGAACATTGACCAAACTATAAAAGCAATACAAACTGCTTTGGAAAATTGTTATGCAAGCAATCCCAATCTTCCCGTAAGTGAGGTGTATGTTGGCATTGCAGGCCATCACATCAAAAGCCTGCAAACACGGGGTGATATTGTGCGTCAGAATACTGATGAAGAAATTAAACAAGCAGAAATTGACCAGTTGGTTAATGATCAATACAAAACTTACATACCTGCCGGCGATCAGATCATTGATGTAATTCCGCAGGAATTTACGGTTGATAATTTTCAAAATATTCCTGATCCGATTGGGTACAGCGGCGTAAAAATCGGAGCGAATTTTCACATCATTACCGGCGATAAAAATGCAATAAGAAATATAAATCGCAGTGTGGAAAAAGCAGGATTAATAACAAAAGATTTGGTGTTGCAACCATTGGCTTCTGCAGCGGCTGTAATGTGCGATCACGATTTGGAAGCCGGCGTTGCTATTGTTGATATTGGCGGCGGCACAACAGACCTTGCTGTTTTTTATGAAGGCATTTTAAAACATACTGCAGTAATTCCATTCGGTGGTGAAAATATTACCAATGATATAAAAACAGGATTGGGTGTTTTAAAAACGCAAGCCGAGCAAATGAAAGTTCAATTTGGAAGCGCCTTATCGGATGAAGCAAAATCAAATGCATTTATTACCATTCCCGGATTGCGCGGAATGGCGCCTAAAGAAATCAGCGTAAAAAATCTTGCTTCAATTATTCAGGCACGCATGAGTGAGATAATGGATTTTGTTTCTTATCATTTAAAACAGGTAGGGCTGGATAATCGTTTATTGAATGGTGGTGTAATTCTTACTGGGGGCGGCTCACAGCTAAAGCATCTTATTCAGTTAACAGAATATGTTACCGGTTTGAATGCAAGAATTGGCTATCCGAATGAACATCTTGCTGCAGGGCATATTGAAGAATTGGCAAAGCCCATGTATTCTACATGTTTGGGGTTAATATTAAAAGGATACAATGACTATGAAAATAAACGCAAGCAATTTGAACAGCAATTTGCAAAAGTAAATGTGCCTATTAATTTACAACGTGCAAGCGTAGATGAAGTGGAAGCAGATATTTCGGATCATAAAAATATTGTAGTGAAACCGCGTAAAACATTAAAGGCATTTATGGATTCATTTAAAAACGGATTGATTGAAATGTTTAAAGAAGAAGGAGATTCGGAACTGTAAAGAAAGCGATTTTGAATTATAAATTTTAAATGTCGAATAAAAGAACATCTATAATTTAAATTCAACAAAAAAATATTTAATACTAATCAATTTAATACTAACCAATTTTAATTCTAACACATGATACATTTTGATTTGCCAAAAGAACAATCATCTATCCTAAAGGTGATAGGCGTAGGCGGTGGTGGAAGCAATGCAGTAAACCACATGTTCAGCCAAAACATTGAAGGTGTAAATTTTATTATTTGCAACACAGATGCACAGGCAATAGCCACCAGCAATGTTCCTAATAAAGTGCAGCTCGGACCGCATTTAACGCAGGGACTTGGCGCCGGCGCTAATCCTGCAATTGGCCGCGAAGCCACCGAAGAAAGTTTGGAAGAAATAAAACGGATACTTGAAGTAAATACCAAAATGGCTTTCATCACTGCGGGCATGGGCGGCGGCACGGGCACAGGCGGTGCACCTATTATTGCAAAAATTTGTAAAGACCTCGGCATACTTACGGTGGGTATTGTTACCACCCCGTTTGCTTATGAAGGCAAAAAAAGAATTGCGCAGGCAGAAGATGGAATCAGTAAATTAAAAGATCATGTGGATACATTGCTGGTGATTAGCAACGATAAAATGCGTCATCAATTTGGTAACCTTACGATGAAGGCTGCATTTGCAAAAGCAGACAATGTTTTAGCGACTGCAGCAAAATGTATCACTGATGTAATTAATAGCACAGGTCAAATAAATGTTGACTTTGCTGATGTATGCACCGTGATGCGAAAAGGTGGTGTTGCTATTCTTGGCAGCGCATCTGCAGAAGGTGAAAACCGTGCCCAGAAAGCGATTGAGCATGCTCTTAATTCTCCATTGCTGAATGACAATGATATTCGCGGAGCAAAATGGATATTAATAAATATCAATTCCGCCGAAGGCGAAAATGAATTTACGATGGATGAAGTGGAAACGATACAAAATCATTTGCTAAGCCAGGCGGGGGAAGATACGGATGTAATATTAGGGCTTGGTTATGATAACTCGCTCGAAAATAAAATTGGAATTACTTTAATAGCAACAGGATTTGAACATAAAGATCCGTTTGATAAAAAAGAAAAACCAAAGGTGGAGAAAAAAGATGAAGAAAAAATTGTAATGGTATTGCAGCAAGAAGATGATAAAAAGAAATACCATCAACCCGTTTTTATTTTTGATGAAAATAAAGAAGAACTAATTGCGAACGAAACAAACAAAGATGAAATAAAAGCAGAACAAAAAAGTTTTCAATCTATCAAAGAAGAAAATGTACAGGCATTCATTCCACAACCAGTAATTGAAAAAGAAATAGAACCAATAATAGTAGAAGTACCAGAGCTTGACGCCGTAAATTTACAAGATAAAAATACTGTTGATAACTCGTTTGAAACCGTTGTTCATTTCACCTTATCTTCGGAACCTGATTCAATACCTTCTGAAACAAACAAGGAACCCTCCCGGAAAGCTGAAACAACTGTTCATAAAAATCAGCACAGTAAAAATAAAAAAGAAGCTAGCGCCGCCCCCACGTCAGGCGGTTATTTGGCAAAGCCTGCACAGATCTATGCAGAAACTAAGTCAACTTCATCATCCAAGTCTGTAGAGGAACCAACAACCCCGTTGCAAATTTCGAAACAGGAAGACGAACCGGTTATTGAAATGCAATTGGTGGTTAAAAATTCCCATGAAGCGGCGGCGGAAAAGGAAGAACCGAAAGTACACCAAACGATGCCCATCATGATGCCTTCTGTTGAGGAACTGCCGCCGGCAGACGAAACAGAAGACCTAAAGCGCCGGGCTATGGAGCATATTGCTAAGTTGAGAAATCTTTCTTTCAATGTGAATGCTACGGATCCTAACAATGAGTTTGAGTCGGTTCCAGCATACCTCCGCCGCAATATGGAATTGCACAATTCCATTGCCGACGTGGAAAGTTTTTACAGCAACTATACCGTGAAAACAGATGAAAATAATAAAGCGGAAATAAGCACCATCAATACTTTTTTGGAAGGGAAAAAACCAGATTAAAAATTTATTATTTTGTATTTCTCATTTTAGTTCATCCCCGGAAACTTTTGTTGGCCGGGGTTTTTATTAAAATATATTTTCGTGTATGCGTCACCGTTATAATACGAGTTTTTATTTAAAAAAATAAGTCATGAATAAAAAATTAGAACCATTATTTTGAAGAAGAATAACTTTTACTTTGCTTAAACATTTTCTTTCTTACTTTTCAGCATTAATAATTTTTATCTTGTTCAATAAATATTTTTCCATTTTATTTTTTCTAATTTTTTTTTCTTTAAAAATATTTGCACAATACGATGCGCCGCTTTATACTTCTTATACCACAGTTGCCGAGCGAGTGAAATTGCATGACCGGCTTATCAATTATTCCATTCAAAAAAATTTATCTGTTCCGCTAAATGATTCAACAGAGGAGAATTGGGAAGATGCATTTGATGCAATGGAAATATTGTTGTACAAATCTCCTTTCAGTGATAAAAAAATTAATACAGTATTTAGTGAAATTGAAACACGAAGCATAGATTTTCAGAAAGCATTATTGCAATTGGCTTATACAAATTATCCCAAAATATTTATTGTTCAGGTAAAAAATTTACTTCATACAACCAGCGATGCTAAAGTGTTTGCGTTGTGTGCTGAATATATTCAACAGGCAAAAGATTCTGCGTATATGCCTACCGTTAATAAATTACTTGAAACAAAATTCGGCGATTCGGCTGTTATAAATCCTGTTTTGTATATGCTGCAGGTTCATCTTTCCCAAAAAAATATAAAGGGAATTTTTTTACCAAAAAAATTATTGAATGAATTGTTCAGTAAACAGTTTCTTCCCGGCCAAACAGTAATGTACAGCATTCAAAGAAAAAATCGTGATTACCCGGGAATCGTTCTTGTACGAAATGCAAACGGAGAATTTATTACAGACAGCAATGGAATTATTTTTAATATTCCACAGCTTGCAAGAAGCATTACCAACCTGCCTTTTTATTTGCGAAATGGAAATACGCCGCAGGGAATTTTTTTAATGCATGGCTTCGATGTTTCCATGAGTAATTTTATCGGGCCTACTGCCAATGTGCAATTGTCAATGCCTGTTGAAGAAACTATAAAAGCTTTTATGCGCGATAGCAGCGTTACCGATACAGTTTGGAATATTGATTATTATAAAAAACTAATTCCAGAAAATTTAAAAAATTATTTGCCCTTATACAATTCATACTACGCAGGGCTTTCAGGGCGCACATCCATTATTGCACATGGCACTACCATTGATCCGAATATTTATGCAAATAAACTTTACTATCCGCTAACGCCAACCGAGGGTTGTCTTTGCACCAAAGAAATATGGAATGGAAAAAGGCTCGAAAGTGATCAGCAAAAATTAATAAATGCTTTATTAAAAGCAGGCGGTGCAAATGGATATTGCATAGTTATTGAATTGGATGATAAGCAATCCGCAGTAACTTTGAATGATGTACTTCCATTTATTGATCATTAATCTTTTTTAAATTTATTGCTTATTGCTAATTGACTATTGATAAAATTTTTTTTATGGCAACACCACCATTAGCAGAAAGGCTTCGTCCAAAAAAATTAAATGATCTGATAGGGCAGGAGCATCTTACCGGCAAAGGAAGTGTATTGCGCAATGCAATTGAGAATGGAAAAATTCCTTCAATGATTTTATGGGGCCCGCCGGGTGTTGGCAAAACAACCATTGCAAATATTATTGCAAAAACGTTAGACGTTCCTTTTTATACATTAAGCGCAATTTCGTCTGGCGTAAAAGAAGTGCGTGAAGTAATTGAAGAATCAAAAAAAATTAATAATGCGATTTTATTTATTGATGAAATTCATCGCTTTAATAAAGGCCAACAGGATGCATTGCTTGGCGCTGTGGAAAAAGGAATTATTACTTTAATAGGAGCAACAACTGAAAACCCATCTTTCGAAGTAAACAGCGCTTTACTGAGTCGTTGCCAGGTGTATATTTTAAAACCTTTGCAAAAAGATTCGCTCATTAAATTATTGCATCATGCCATAAAAGATGATAAAATTCTTTCGCAAAAAAATATTGAATTAAAAGAAACAGAAGCATTAATAAATTTATCCGGCGGCGATGCAAGAAAGTTATTAAATCTTTTAGAGCTGGTGTTTAATCAACAACTTTTGGAAAGTTCTGAACTTTCCAAAAGTTTGACCATTACCGATGATCTTGTAATAAATGTTGCGCAACAAAAAGTTGCTTTGTATGATAAAAAAGGCGAACAACATTATGATATTATTTCAGCATTTATAAAATCAATCCGCGGCAGCGATCCCAATGCAGCAGTGTATTGGCTTGCCCGCATGATTGAAGGCGGAGAAGATGTAAAATTTATTGCAAGGCGATTAGTAATACTAGCCAGTGAAGATATTGGCAATGCAAACCCCACAGCATTGGTATTGGCAACAAATACTTTTCAGGCTGTAAATATGATTGGCTATCCTGAATCAAGTATAATCTTATCGCAATGCGTAACCTATCTGGCTTCATCTCCAAAAAGTAATGCTGCTGTTGCAGCGATCGGTAAAGCGCAATCGCTGGTAAATCAATATGGCGATTTACCTGTTCCGTTCGCTATTCGCAATGCGCCAACAAAACTTATGAAGAAACTTGATTATGGTAAAGATTATAAATATGCGCACAGCTATGAAAATAATTTTGTGCGAATGGAATTTTTACCGGAAGAAATAAAGAACACATTAATTTATAACCCGGGAAAAAATGCAAGAGAAGAAGAAATAAGAAAATTTTTAAAAGAAAGATGGAAAGAAAAATATGGATATTGAGAGTTGTGAGTGGTGATGAATCCATTTTGATGATTAAATTTTTTTATAAAACTTTCAGTGTAATAATACTATTATTTTAAAACTTGCAATCGTTCTGCGAAACAGAATTGACAATATTATCTTCTACTAAATTTTTTATTTGCTGGCTGCTTTAAACCTTCACAACTTTCAGTCTACAGAATTATTTTTTAATTGAACAGTTGTTTGTTAATAAAAACATTGGATAGTAATAATTATAAATACAATAAATCTCCATAATTATCCGTTATTAATATATTATCCATTTCAGATACTACAAGCCCATTATCTGTTGTAAAACAAAAAATTTAATCGTCTTATGAAAAAACGTTTACACGCCTTTTGGCTGACGTGTTTCATATTTATAACACTCAGTTTATTTTTTACTGCAAAAAGTTTTTCACAATCATTAATATTTGGTAATGAAAAAGCCAGAGTTGAAGTAGGCATTAATGTGGGCCCATTATTTTTTTTAGGCGATTTGGGAGGCCATCACGGACGAGGCACTACTTTTCTTAAAGATTTAAATTTACCATTAACCAAAATAATGAAAGGAGTTTTTGTTACCCTGTATCCCAATGAATGGTTTGGATTGCGTGCTGCTGCTGATATTGGAGAGCTGGAAGGGTACGATAATATTATTAATACAAAAGGTGTAAATGAATTATGGAGAAAGCAACGCAATCTCGATTTCAGAACCAATCTTTCGGAAGCGTATGTAGCCGGAGAAATTTTTCCCTTAATGCTTTTATTTGGCGGTGAAAATTATCAACCCCGCCTTAGGCCCTATGGAGTAATAGGCGTGGGCGTTTTTCATTTTAATCCGCAAGGTTCATTAACCGATGCAAATGGAAATACTAAATGGTATTATTTGCAGCCGCTTCATACGGAAGGCGAAGGCTTTTCGGAACTTCCACAAAGAAAAAATTATTCATTGACCCAAATGAATATCCTCATGGGTTTTGGAGCAAAGTATTACGTTTCCGATAGAGTGAACATAAGCCTTGAAGTATTGCACCGAAAAACTTTTACCGATTACATAGATGATGTAAGCACCGAATATATTGATCCCAATTTATTTGATAAACATTTAACCCCACAAAACGCTGCTGTTGCAAAAGAAATATTTGATAAAACGAGTTCTATTTATGTGGCCGGGGCGGCGCGGTTTTCTCCCGGAAGTCAAAGAGGAGACCCAACGCAAAATGATGCTTATTTTTCTTTTTCATTAAAATTAGCAGTTCGCCTTGGGCCGATATTCGACAATATGTACAACCGGAACGTTGCTAACCACATGAAGTGTCCTGCAAGATTTTAATAAAAGAATTGGTATGAAAAAAATTTAAAGTCTTTACGGAAAAGTATATAATAAAAGTTAATCCGTTAAAACAATGCATTCTCCCCAATGCAATGTAACCTCTGAGGCCACATTTTTTTTACTTTATTGTTATGCTTTGACTTTTTTATTTATAACGGTAAGGCCTAAACGCAGTTTCTGTATTTATTAAATTCTTCTTTTAAAAATGGGGCCGTAAAGCTTTCTTTATTTTCCGAAAGATTTTCAGGAGTTCCTTCAAATAAAATTCTTCCGCCGCCATCGCCGCCTTCGGGGCCAAGATCAATGATATAATCTGCAATTTTTATAATATCCATATTGTGCTCAATTACCAGCACTGTGTTGCCCCGATCCACTAATTTATTTAAGACATCAACAAGATGTTGTATATCCTGAAAATGAAGTCCGGTGGTTGGCTCATCTAATATATAAAAAGTTTTTCCGGTATCTCTTTTACTCAATTCTGTTGAAAGCTTTACGCGCTGTGCTTCGCCACCACTCAATGTTACAGCGCTTTGACCAAGCGTAATATAACCCAGCCCTACTTCCTGCAGCACTTTTATTTTGCGATAGATGTAAGGAACATTTTGAAAAAACTCCACTGATTCATCAACCGTCATATCAAGCACATCGCTTATTGATTTTCCTTTGTATCTTATTTCAAGCGTTTCGCGGTTGTATCTTTTTCCATTACATTTTTCACAATGAACATATACATCTGGTAAAAAATTCATTTCAATTACACGCATGCCTGCGCCTTCGCATACATCGCATCTTCCGCTTTTTACATTAAATGAAAACCTGCCAGGTTTGTAACCTCTTATTTTTGCTTCAGGCACCGATGCAAACAACGTTCTTATATCAGTAAAAAAGCCGCAGTAGGTTGCCGGATTGCTTCTGGGCGTTCTGCCAATGGGCGATTGATCTATTTCCACCACTTTATCAATGTGCTCAAGACCTTTTATATTTTTATAAGCAAGCGGCGTCATTTTACTTTTATAAGCATGAATACTTAATAAAGGATATAATGTTTCATTGATGAGGGTTGATTTTCCACTGCCGCTTACGCCGGTAAGGCAAATAAATTTACCGAGTGGAAATGTGGCATTAATATTTTTTAAATTATTTCCGGATGCGCCATTGAGATAAAGTGTATTGCCATTTCCTTTTCTTCGTTCGGCGGGAATCTGTATCTGCTTTTTGCCATTGAGATATAAAGAAGTAACCGTGTCTAATTTTAATAACTCTTTCGGAATACCGCTTGCTACTACTTCTCCGCCATGCTTGCCGGCCTGCGGGCCAATGTCAATGAGATAATCGGCGGCAAGCATAATATCTTTGTCATGCTCCACTACCAACACACTATTGCCTATATTTCTTAAATTTTTAAGCGCTTCAATAAGCCGGTGATTGTCTCTTTGATGAAGGCCAATGCTGGGTTCATCCAATATATAAGTGATGCCCTGCAATTGAGAACCAATTTGCGTAGCAAGCCTTATACGCTGAGATTCGCCACCACTAAGGCTTTTAGAAGGACGGTTTAAAGAAAGATAATTGAGTCCCACGTCTAATAAGAATTGTATCCGTTCTCTTATTTCTTTTAAAATATCTTTTGCAATTACATTTTGTCTTTTATTTAATCTGGATTCGATGCCGGTAAACCATGCTAATAATTTATCAAGATCCCATTCGGATAGTTCGGCAATATTTTTATTATCAATTTTAAACCAAAGGCTTTCTTTTTTCAATCGTTTCCCATTGCAGGAATCACAAATTTTTAATTGCATAAATTTTTCTACCCATCCTCTTAATGCTTCAGTACTATATGAGGAAGAAAACCATCTCTTAAGCATAGGAATTATTCCTTCATAACTTCCGGTATATATATCAGGAATTGTATTATCATTTATATCCACATCAAAAATGGTATTGGCAATTCCATCACCATATAAAAGCAAATTAAGTTGTGATTCAGATAAATTTTTTATGGGAGCATCTAAATTAATTTTATGCTTTTTTGAAAATGATACTACCTGCTGAAACACGCTCGCATCACGCTCTTCGCCCAATGGCGCAATGCCACCTTCATTTATGCTTTTTGTTTTATCGGGCAAAACTTCATCAATACTTATTGTATATATATTTCCTAATCCTTTGCAAACAGGACAAGCGCCATACGGAGAGTTAAAAGAAAAAGTATTGGGCGAAGGTTCTTCATAACTAATGCTGGTGTCTTCACACATCAGTTGCCGGCTGTATTGTATTATTTCATTGTTATCATTCAACAATAAAAAAAGTAAGCCATTGCCCATCTGCAGCGACTTCTGTAAACTTTGGCTAAGCCTTATTTTTTGATCGGGAGAAACTTGTAGCCGATCAACTACTAATTCTATATCATGAATTTTATACCGGTCAACCTGCATTTTTGCAGCGAGGTCCTTTACTTCGCCATCAATTCTTACTTTTAAAAATCCTTTTTTTCTTACATCTTCAAACAGCTCGCGATAATGCCCTTTGCGCCCGCGAACCAAAGGAGCAAGCAAGCTTATTTTTTTACCCGAAAATTTTAAAAAAATATTTTCGAGAATTTCATCTTCGCTCCATTTCACCATTTTTTTCCCGGTGTTATAACTATACGCTTCGCCAATTCTTGCATACAGCAAACGTAAAAAATCATATACTTCAGTTACAGTGCCAACGGTACTTCTGGGGTTTTTATTAGTAGTTTTTTGTTCAATAGAAATTACAGGAGAAAGCCCGGTTATTTTATCAACATCGGGTCGTTCCATATCGCCGATAAACTGGCGGGCATACGCCGAAAAACTTTCCATATAACGACGCTGGCCTTCGGCATAAATGGTATCAAATGCAAGCGATGATTTACCGCTTCCGCTAATGCCGGTAATTACAACAAATTTATTTTTGGGAATAGAAATGTCAATGTTTTTCAGGTTGTGCTCGCGTGCGCCAAATACTTCAATCGTTTCATTTGCCACATCTGTTAACTCCAATTCCTGCTGTTTCACTTTTAGCATAATATATTGCACAAATTTACTGCTAAATTGTTTGATGCATTTATTTGAAAGCATAGAATTGTCTTAAATAAAAACATCAGCGCTTGGCAACGGTTGTTTTAAGTTTAATTTTAATAAAAATTACCTGTTGTGCGATTAACTTTTTTTATGAATTATCAGGGCAGGATATAACCTTAGTAGAAAAATAAATTTAAAAGTAGTAACCTTATTACCTTATTTTTTAAAAGTATTTTTTTTAATAAAGTAATAAGGTTAAAACACAAATAAGTAAAACAAATAAAATTTTAATGATTAATTGCACAAGAGGGTAAAAAAAATCATTTGTAAAATAATTTACCTTGCGGCAACAATAAATATGTACCATGAAATTAGTTTCTTATTTAAAAGAAGATCATGCACAATTAGCGTTTTTAGTAAATGGAATTTTGTACGATGCAGATAGATTGCATCCGGACCTGCCTGTATCTATGACGATGTTTTTAAATTATTGGGAAGATATTTTTCCTATTGCTTATTCTAAAAATCTTGCGCTACTTGAAGGCAATAAAAAATTTACAGGAATAAATATAGAAGATGCTTACATTCTGGCGCCGGTTCCAAACCCCACGAGTTGCCGCGATGCATATGCTTTTCGCCAGCATGTAGCAGCAGCGAGGCGAAACAGAAAAGTAGAAATGATTCCCGAGTTTGATCAGTATCCTGTTTTTTATTTTACCAATCACAATAGCATTCAGGGGCCGGGAGAAATTGTGTGTATGCCCGATCATTTTAATAAATTGGATTTTGAACTGGAAGCAGCCATTGTAATTTGTAAGCCCTGTAAAAATATTAAAGCTGATGAAGCCGATGAATACATTGGCGGTTATATGATCATGAATGATGTAAGCGCAAGAGGTTTGCAAATGGAAGAAATGAAATTAAATCTTGGCCCTGCCAAAGGAAAAGATTTTTGTACTGTTATAGGGCCCATGTTGGTTACACCAGATGAATTAGAAGATTATAAAATTGCTGCAAAAGAAAATCATACCGGCAATGCATATAATCTTGGTATGAAATGTTGGGTAAACGGCGTGAAGGTGAGCGAAGGAAATTTAGGCGATATGGATTGGACGTTTGCAGAAATTATTGAACGGGCAAGCTATGGTGTGCAATTATTTCCTGGCGATGTAATTGGCAGTGGAACGGTAGGCACAGGTTGTTTTCTGGAATTGAATGGAACGGGAAAACTTAATAATCCAGATTATAAAGAACAATGGCTGCACGAAGGTGATGAAGTAGAAATGGAAATTGAAAATCTGGGAAGATTAAAAAATACGATTGTAAAAGATGAAAGTGATTTTTCTATTTTAAGTTTAAAGAAAAAAAATAGTGATTAACCCGCGAATACTAAAGGGCACAAAGAAAAAGTATCTTGCTTAGCACCCTGGGCCTTTAAAAAGCTATTGAAAGTATTTTGCCTGTACATGAAGTTCCAATAATTTTACCCAAAACTTGCTGATAAAAATAGATTTTTAATAAATTTTAATTTTCCTCTTATTAAAAATGGCTTTAGAAGATTTGTAAATAATTATTGAAAAAATAATTAAAAAGACAGAATGATAGAAAGAAAGTAAAATATGACAATAACAACGCTTGCTGTTTTTTGCGGATCGAAAGAAGGTAACAATCCAGTGTTTTGTGAACATGCAAAACACTTGGGTTATCTGCTTGCAAAAAAAAATATTACGCTCATCTATGGTGGCGGCAATAAAGGAATTATGGGCGCAGTTGCCAATGCAGTTTTAGAAAAAAAAGGAAAAGTAATTGGTGTAATGCCAAAGCTACTGAGCGGTATAGAGCATCGCCATTACGGTATTTCGGAGCTGCTTGAAACAGAAGATATGCATACAAGAAAAAAAATGATTTATGCAAAAGCTGATGCCGCGTTGATATTGCCCGGCGGCTATGGAACCATGGATGAATTTTTTGAAATGATTACATGGAATCAATTGAAAATTCATAATAAAAAAATATTTATTCTTAACTCCGCAGGATTTTATGATCATCTTATTGCTCATTTAAAAATGATGGAACAAGAAAATTTTTTATATAAAAAAATTACAACACAGTTAACGATTGTTTATTCGCCAAAGGAATTGGTTGGTGAGTTGTGAAATTGTGAATACAAAACAGGAATTGGCAAAAGGCAATAATTAAATAATACAACAATTAAACAATGAATCAAAGTGTTTTTATTACAGGAGCTACTTCAGGAATTGGTGAAGCTTGTGCCCGAAAATTTGCATCAGCAGGTGATCGTCTTATCATTAACGGAAGAAGAAAAGATCGTTTAAATGATTTAAAAAAATCATTAGAAGATCAATATAAAATTGAAGTGTATTGCGCCGCTTTTGATGTGCAAAATAAAGATGAAGTTTTTGAAAGTATTAATTCACTTCCAGAAAAATGGAAAGACATTGACATTCTTATAAACAGCGCCGGGCTTGCACTTGGCAGAGATTTTTTTGATGAGGCGCCGCTCAGTGATTGGGAAACAATGCTCGATACAAATGTAAATGGTTTGTTGTATGTGAGCAAAGCCGTCTTACCTTTTATGATTAAAAAAAATAAAGGGCACATTATTAATCTTGGCTCAGTTGCCGGCGATGAAGTGTATGAAAAAGGAAATATTTATTGTGCCGGCAAATCGGCTGTGGAAGCCATTAGCCGTGCCATGCGGATTGATTTGTTACGCCATTATATTAAAGTAACCAATATAAAACCCGGCGCAGTAGAAACGGAATTTAGTGTCGTTCGTTTTAAAGGTGATATTGACAAAGCATCCAAAGTATATGATGGCTTTACACCTTTGAGCGCAGATGATATTGCCGAAACTATTTTTTATTGCGCATCACTTTCGCCAAACGTGTGCATAAATGAAATTGAGATAACACCAATTGCGCAGGCAAATGGAATTTTTTTCAACAAGAATTTATAAGTGCACAACAAATTTTGTATTCAATCGTTAAGAGTAAAATGATTTTGGTTATTAAGCAGTATCTCACTTCTTTTTAACTAAAAAAATAGCCCGTTGCATTAGCGATTCGTTATTTTTTATAATATTGTTCACTCAATCTCGTTGTACCTCCATGAAAAACCATCTGAAAAATTCTATATTAATTTTGGTATTGTTGGTATGGCAATTTTCTGCGTATAGCCAGGATGTTATTCATCAGGTTTCCTGTTTTGATTCAACACTCAAAAAAGAAGCAGACAGTTTAAAAGCAAGTTTTTATAAACAGGGTTATGTAGTAGTGAGAGAAGCTACAATGATGATGGAAAGCGAATATGAAATGCCGGTAATTGTGCCACTCACACAAGGAAGCTGGTATCAGTTTGTTTTCATTGGCGACCTCAGCTCAAAGGTGTATGAAGTAAGGATGTATGATTACAATGAAAAACAAGTAGTGTATGTAAAACATTATGGTCAGGATAAGATGGGCAATATTATTAGCTATTCGTACATTCCCCAATTTACCGAGTATCACATGATAAAACCCGTACAGGTAAACAAAGTAAAAAAGAAAAATGTATGTGGATACATTATGATGTTAAAAAAAATAAAATGATTTCGTTAATATGCTTATTGATAACATAGCCCGGAGCCTAATTAACTCCGGGTTTTTTTGTATGTAGCAAAATGCAAAAAATTATTACCTGAGAAGCATACTGATAAATAGCATTGAATAAAATAGAAAATGCATAGGCGTTTCACATGAACAACACATCGCTGAATAACTGCATTGGGATATACTTTTAAAAAGTTCTTTCAATAAATTTAACTCACCGAACTTCCGCGATCAATTATTGTATCAGGATTTATAAAATATAATTTTCCTTCTTTATCTTCTGCCATTAATATCATTCCATTGCTTTCTATTCCTCTCATTTTTCTTGGCGCAAGATTGGCAACAACAACAACTTGTTTATTAATAATTTCTTCCGGCTTAAAATGTAAAGCAATTCCTGAAACAATAGTTCGCTTTTCAAAACCCAAATCAATTTCCAGCTTTAAAAGTTTATCTGCTTTCTCCACTTTTTCGGCACTAACGATCACGCCTATACGAAGATCTAATTTTGCAAAATCATCGTATTGTATTGTGGGTTTGAGTTCAGGTTTCAGGTTGCCGGTTACTGGTTGCAAGTTACTGCTAATTGGTAACTGGTAACTGGCAACTAAACCCGCTTTTAATTTCTCAACCTGAAAATTTATTTCTGCATCTTCAATCTTTCTGAATAATAATTCAGGCGCTCTTAAACTATAGCCAACCCGTAACAGGTTTGGCTTTCCTGCATTTTCCCAATCAAGCATTTTATCAATCACCTTCATCATGTGAATCATTTTTTTTGCAGTAAAAGGAAGAAAAGGATTAATAAAAATGGAAAGGTTTGCACAAAGTTGTAAGCAGATATGAAGACAATTATCAATCGAAGTTTGTGCTTCATTTGTCGGTTGTCCGTTGTCGGTTGTCTTTCTTGCTACAATCCATGGCTGCTTATCTTGCATGTATTTATTTCCTTTTCTTGCCAGGTCAATTACTTCATACAATGCATCACGAAATTTAAATTGATCTAATAAATTTTCAATTTTAATTTTTGTTTCTGCAAATTCATTTATCATTTTTTTATCCGTCTCATCTAAACTATTAACATGCAATGGAGGCACTTTTCCATTGCAAAGTTTATGCATTAACACAAATGTTCTGTTTACAAAATTTCCAAAAATGGCAACCAGCTCGCTGTTGTTTCTATCCTGAAAATCTTTCCATGTAAAATCATTGTCTTTCGTTTCCGGCGCATTAGCGCAAAGCACATAACGCAGCACGTCTTGTTGATCGGGAAAATCTTTTAAATATTCATCTATCCACACAGCCCAGTTGCGGCTGGTAGAAACTTTTTGGCCTTCAATATTTAAAAATTCATTGGCCGGAACATTATCGGGCAATACAAAATCACCATGCGCTTTAAGCATTGCAGGAAAAATAATACAATGAAAAACGATGTTATCTTTTCCTATAAAATGAACAAGCTTAGTATCTTCTTTGCGCCAATAATTTTTCCAGTCATCAGTCAATTCTTTTGTAGCAGAAATATAACCGATAGGCGCATCAAACCATACATACAAAACTTTTCCTTCTGCATCCGGCAATGGAACTTTTACGCCCCAGTTGCTGTCTCTTGTCATAGCTCTCGGCTGCAAACCCTTATCCAGCCAGCTTTTGCACTGGCCGTAAACATTATTTTTCCATTCTTTATGATCTTCGAGTATCCATTGCCGTAAGAAGGTTTCATAATTTTGTAAAGGAAAATACCAATGCCTTGTTTTCTTTTTTATGGGAACTGCATTGCTCAATGTACTTCGCGGATTTATTAATTGTTCAGGGCTTAATGATGTGCCGCAATTTTCGCATTGATCGCCATACGCATTTGAATAACCACAAACCGGGCATGTTCCCGTGATATATCTATCTGCTAAAAAAGTTTGTTTCTCTTCATCATAAAATTGTTCGGTTTCTTTTTCTTCAAACGAACCTTTATTATATAAATTCAAAAAAAAATCGGATGCCGTTTTATGATGAATAGCATTTGATGTGCGTGAAAAAATATCAAATGAAATTCCCATTTCCTCAAAGCTGTCTTTAATAATTTTATAATATTTATCAACAACTTCTTTTGGTGAAATATTTTCTTTCATCGCCCTGATGGTAATAGGCACGCCATGTTCATCGGTTCCGCAAACAAATTTTACATCTAATTTTTTTGCTCTTAAATACCGTACATAAATATCCGCAGGAAGATAACAACCGGCAAGATGTCCGATATGAACCGGTCCATTAGCATATGGCAAAGCCGCTGTTACTAAATATCTTTTAAATTCTTTCATTGTTCATTAGCCGCATTCCGTTTGCGGTTTGCAAAAATACCGCAAAGGCCTTCAATGCCAAAATGAGTATTTGTAAAAAATAATTTCTTTATTGAAGGTCTTGTGGGATAACTATTTTAAGGCCTTTACAAAAGTTTAAGTTAGGAGACTTGATAATATTTTCACGCAAAGAAATAAAGGGGCAAAGGCGCTGGAAAGAAAAACTTTGCGCCTTCATTTTCTTATGCGACTTTGCGTGATTTTTTTAACTTAATGATACACTTATAACCTGATTTTTTGTATTTTATTGCTTGCTTAAATACTAAACGTTTGTGAAAAGACTTTCCAAACATATTTTAAAAAATTATTTTCCTGTGTCTCTTAAACTCATTAATCTCCACCTGCGGCTTCAATACATTATGATCTTTTTCAACAATAATTTCTTTTGATAAATTAAAAGTTGCGCTTTGCTTTATGTCTTCACTTGATGCGCCGATTTTAAT
>JAICZH010000115.1 GCA_025933775.1 Chitinophagaceae bacterium | reverse complement strand
CTTCCAAGCTCACCAGTAAACATAATAATTCCATCACGAACCAATCGTACTTTATTATTTCGCGCAATTTTTCCTTCTAATACAATACAACCGGCAACGCTTATTTTATCGAACTTATAAGTTTCTTTTATTTCTAAAATGCCCAAAACTTTTTCCTGGATCTTTGGTTCAAGCATACCTTCCATTGCGCTTTTCACTTCATCTATTGCATCATAAATTATAGAATAAGTTTTTATTTCCACTCCTTCGCGATCGGCAAGCTTTGATGCCTGCAAAGAAGGCCGCACATTAAATCCAATGATTACAGCATCAGATGCAGTTGCGAGCAATACATCGCTTTCAGTAATTTGGCCAACCCCTTTATGCACCACACTTACCACAATTTCTTCGGTGCTCAATTTTTGTAATGAATCACTCAAAGCTTCTACTGAGCCATCCACATCGGCACGTATTATTAAATTTAGTTCTTTAAAATTACCAAGCGCAAGCCTGCGCCCTATTTCATCAAGGGTAATGTGTTTTCTTGCACGAATACCCTGCTCACGCAAAATTTGAGCTCTTCGATTGGCAGTATCTTTTGCGTCAGATTCGTCGTGATATACTTTAAAGGTTTCACCGGCTTGCGGTGCGCCGTTTAATCCTAAAATTAAAACAGGAGTTGATGGTGGCGCTATATCTATTCGTTGGTTGCGTTCATTGAACATTGCTTTTACTCTTCCATAATGCTGGCCTGATACAATCAAATCAGATTGTTTTAAAGTTCCGTTTTGCACCAAAATAGTAGCCACATAACCACGCCCTTTATCAAGCGATGCTTCAATAACGGTGCCGCTGGCAGCCCTGTCAGGGTTGGCTTTCAGCTCCAGTAAATCTGATTCCAATAAAATTTTATCAAGAAGATCATCCACGTGCAAACCTTGCTTGGCGCTTATTTCCTGGCTTTGATATTTACCGCCCCAATCTTCTACTAATATATTCATTGTAGAAAGCTGCTCTTTAATTTTTTCAGGATTGGCGCCTTCTTTATCAATTTTGTTCAGGGCAAATATCATTGGAACATTTGCTGCCTGTGCATGTGAAATGGCTTCTTTGGTTTGAGGCATCACCGCATCATCTGCTGCAACAACAATCACCGCAATATCTGTAACCTTTGCACCCCGGGCACGCATTGCTGTAAAGGCTTCGTGGCCTGGCGTATCGAGGAAGGTAATTGTTCTTTCATTTTTCAACATGACTTCATAAGCACCTATATGTTGCGTGATACCACCTGCTTCGCCAGCAATTACATTGGCCTGGCGAATATAATCGAGCAAAGAAGTTTTACCATGATCCACATGGCCCATTATCGTTACAATGGGAGAACGGCTTTGTAAATCTTCTTCGTTATCTTCTTCTTCATCTTCTTCCAGTTCCACCTGGTCGTCCACTCCAATAAATTCTACTTCATAATTAAATTCACCGGCAACCAATTCAATCACATCGGCTTCGAGCCTTTGATTGATAGAAACCATAATGCCGAGGCTCATACATTTGCTTATAACATCTGCAAAACTTACGTCCATAAGATTAGCAAATTCGCTCACCGAAATAAATTCGGTAACCTGTAATTTATTATCTGTTACTTCTTCACTTGCATTTTCAGCCGCTTCTTCTCTTTTTGCTTTGCGGTATTTAGCTTTTAAACTTTTGCCCCTGCCGCCTGCGCCGGCGAGCTTGGCCTGGGTTTCTTTTATTTTATCCTGAATTTCTTTCTGATCAATTTCTTTTTCTTCACGACGCGATGGAAGCGGTACATTTCTGTTAAATCTGCCCTGCTGTGGCCTAGCCGAAGGCTGTGGACGTTGGAAATTATTAAATCCATTATTATTACCCGGCTGCTTTTTTTCAACTACAATTCTTTTACGTTTGCGTCTTTCATCAGCAGGCTTAGACCGGGTTTCGTTATCCACGGGCAAATTAATTTTACCCAATATTTTAGGCCCTTCTATTTTACCTGCTTTAATATTGGTAATTATTACCGGCTCGTTTTCTATGATGGGTTCTGTAGTTTTTTGTTCTTCAATTTCGGAAACTGATTTAGAATCATCTGTTTCTTTTTGTTTTCTTTTTGTTTCTTTTGCAGAAATTTCTTTTTTAGTTGTCTTTCCTTTTTTGGGCCTCGTTGAAGAATCTATTGTGCTCAGATCAATTTTATCTATCACCTTTGGCTGCTCTACTTCGGGCGCTTCTATTTTTATTATTTCTGGTTGTGATTTCGATGTTTCTTCAATTACAGGAGTTACTATTATTTGCTCTGCAACAACTTCGGTTGCTTTACTTTCTTCTGCAATAATTTCCTGAGCAACCGGTTCTTTTATTTTTGCCGTTTCTTTTTTTGTAAAAGATAAATCCTGTTCGTCTTTTCTTTTTTTGAAATCGGGGGGTGCATTTTTAGGAAGATCAATTTGCTCGGCTTTTTGCTTGGCTGCTTTATCGGGCTGAAACTCTATCTGCAAAACCCGGTACATATCTTCCGAAATTTTTGAATTGGGTTTTAAATCATCTTCCTGAAAACCTTTAGACACAAGGAAGTCCACAAGGGTGTCTTTACCAATGTTAAACTCCTTGGCTGCTGCCATTACCCGCGGTGTATTTGTTTCTGCCATTAATCGTTTATATCTTCTTTATGTGAAGATGATTTATTTATTTATATTTTAAAATTTTATTTAAATAATAATTTTATTTTTTTGAATTAAAACAAAAAAATTATTCAGTTTCAAACTCTTCTTTTAAAATCTTTTTTACTTCAGTAATTGTTTCTTTTTCAAGATCGGTTCTGCGCTCGAGCTCTTCATCAGATAATTGCAAAACACTTTTTGCTGTATCACAACCAATTTTTTTCAATTCATCAATAATCCATGATTCAATTTCATCAGTAAATTCTTCGAGGTCCACATCGTATTCTTCCACTTCTCCTTCATTATCGCGAAACACATCTATTTCCAATCCGGTAAGCTCGCAGGCAAGTTTTATATTTACGCCTCTGCGTCCAATTGCCAGTGAAACCTGGTCGGGTTTTAAAAATACGTTAGCATGCTTGGCTTCGTTATCCACCTCCATGCTGGTAATTTTTGCAGGCGTGAGTGAACGCTGAATTAAAAGCTGGATGTTGTTCGTCCAGTTTATTACATCAATGTTTTCATTTTTCAATTCGCGAACAATGCCGTGTATCCGGCTTCCTTTCATTCCCACACATGCGCCGACGGGATCAATACGGTCATCAAAACTTTCAACGGCTACCTTTGCTCTTTCGCCCGGGTCTCTTACAATTTTTCTTATTACAATAAGTCCATCAAAAATTTCCGGAACTTCTATTTCAAGCAATTTAGCAAGGAAAGAAGGATCAGTTCTTGAAACAATAATAACAGCCTGACTGTTTTTTAGTTCTACTTTTTTTACAACTGCGCGAATGGTTTCTCCTTTTTTAAAATAATCAGAAGGAATTTGTTCAGATTTTGGAAGCAGCATTTCATTACCTTCTTCATCCAGCAATAAAATTTCTTTTTTCCAAACCTGATATACTTCTCCGCTTACAATCTCGCCCACTCTGTCTTCATATTTTTTTATTAAAATATTTTTTTTGAGATCGTTGATACGACTTGCCAGTGTTTGCTTTCCTGCAAGGATGGCCCTTCTGCCAAACTCTTTTTGAATGTCCACTTCTTCATACAATTCTTCGCCTACCTGGTAATCGGGTTCTATTTTTATAGCGTCTTTATATTCAATTTCGGTAAGTGTATTGTAGAGATCATCATCATCTACAATGGTTCTTCTGCGAAAAATTTCAAGATCGCCTTTTTGGTCGTTTACGATCACATCAAAATTTTCATCAGAGCCATATTTTTTTCGGATCAATGTTTTAAACACATCTTCCATAACCTTCATAAGTGTAGGCCTGTCTATGTTTTCAGCGTCTTTGAATTCCTGAAAGGATTCGATTAAATTGATACTTGCCATGTATATTTTTTTTAAAAAGTTATCAGCACTTTTGTATGCTTTATCTCATTAAAATGGATTGTTATTGTATTTATGATTGTTTTATTTCCTTTTTGTTTTTTTTCTTCTATTGTTATTGAATCATCATTTAAATTTGAAAGCTTTCCTTCTGTTTTATTTCCATCATTCATTATCACTTCCACATTTCTTCCAATATTTTTTTTATACTGCCGATGTAATTTTAAAGGCTCATCTACACCCGGCGAAGAAACTTCCAAAGAAAAATTTCCATCAGGAAACAATTGTGATTCTTCAATTTTTTTATACAGCGCTTTATTTATTAAAGTGCATTTTTCAATGGTAATGCCATCATCAGCATCTAAAAAAACTTTTATATCATTAGCTGCTGATTTTTTTATTTCAACAAGAAAAACTGTTTCCGATTGTGAAATAATTTCCTTTACAAACTCTTCAATTTTTTTTAAGGAACTAACATCGCTCATTCTTAATGCTCAAATTTTTTTGGGAAAAGAAGAAGGGAACGTTTTCGTTCCCTCTCAATTATTCTTTCGCGAATGCAAAGATAAGGCAATATGTGAACTCTCCCAAATTTGTTAAAAGTAATAGACTAATAAAGTCGTTAAAAAATTAAATATATATTTTTGCATCATGAACATTTTTAGAATTGCATTAGAACTTTTCCTGATCTACATTTTATACAAATTAATTTTTGAATTTATAATTCCTGTGTATAATTCAACACAAAAAATAAGAAAGCAATTTGGCGACATGCAGCAAAAAATGCAGCAAGATATGAATGCTGCCAATAAAAAAAATACTTCAACTGAGCAACAGCCTAAAGTAAAAAAAGAAGGCGATTACATTGAGTTTGAAGAAGTGAAATAAATTATAACTGCAAATCTTCAATACATTTTCCCGGCTCTAATAAAATAGTTTGCATGCCCAAAACCTTTGCCGTTTCTATATTTTGCGCAGAGTCGTCAATGAAAAGTGTTTCAGCGGCATTAAGATTATTTTCTTTTAATACCAATTCAAAAATATCAGCATCGGGTTTTCGCAATCCTATTTCGCACGAATAATATACTTTATCAAAATACTTTTCAAACGGCTTTTCTCTTTTATTGTGATTAAATAATTTATTAAATGCGATGAGGTGAATATGATTGGTATTGCTGAGCAAATACAATTTATATTTTAATTTTAAATGATCAAGATATTGCAAACTTTTTTCGCGAAAGGTGAGGAGCATTGCGTTCCAGGCATTTTCAATTTCTTTTTCGGGCAAATGAAGGCCTGTTCGTTTATTAAATTCTTTATAAAAAAAATCGTTACTTATTTTTCCCCTTTCAAGATGCTGAAACAAGTCATCAGCCTCTGCCTGCGAATACATTTCGTGAAAATTTTTTATTCCTATTTTTTCAAATGCATGACGGGTGGCATTGTAATCAATGTTTAAGATTACGCCGCCGAGATCAAAAATGATCGCTTTTATTTTTTGCATCTTCAAAGAAAATTATTTCTTATCACTTGTGCGAATTTTTATACTTTTGCAATCCCATTTTTTTACCGCACCCGCTGTACCGGGCCTATAGCTCAGTTGGTTAGAGCACCTGACTCATAATCAGGTGGTCCCTGGTTCGAGCCCAGGTGGGCCCACTGAAAAGAGGTTTTCTCAAAAATAGAGAACAACCTCTTTTATTTTTTATGATAGCATGTTATATACTTACTCTCATTCATTAGATAAATTTTATACAGGTATCACTCAGGAAACTATCTTTCCAAACTAATATAATTTAGAGAATCAACAATTATATCTCTTTATTCTTTTCTTGAAAAAATATCTATCCGATGTATAAGGGTAAATGAACAAAATAACACCCGGATTTATCGCTTATAAAATATTTGTCTCCACTAGAGGAAGAGATTTTTGAATTGAAATCGGTAACAGCAATTATGCTTACCTGCTTTTATTAACAATTCAACAATTTATCAATAAATCAATTAAGTTTTTTTCTCTGTAAATTCGTCTTCGATGGAAACTACGCTCGACATACCTAAATATTCATTAAACGAGGAAGAAGAAAAAAAAGAAATCCTCCGGCATTACCGTGCTTTGTTGCGGGCGTTAAAGCCGAAATTAAAACCCGGTGATAAAGAGCTGGTGCGGCGTGCATTTGAATTAGCAGCAGAAGCTCATAAAACAATGCGCCGCAAAAGTGGGGAGCCCTACATATTGCATCCATTGGCTGTGGCAATGATATGTGTTGAAGAAATCGGCTTGGGGGTACGAAGCACAATTTGCTCACTTCTTCACGATACAGTTGAGGATACCGACATCACGCTTGAAGATGTTCAAAGAGAATTTGGAAGCGAGATTGCAAAAATTGTTGATGGGCTTACTAAAATTTCAACTGTACTCGATGCCAATTCTTCGCAGCAGGCCGAAAATTTTAAAAAGATTTTATTAACGCTTACCGATGATCCAAGAGTGATTTTAATAAAGCTTGCCGACAGGCTGCACAACATGCGCACGCTTGATAGCATGAAGCGTGAAAAGCAATTGAAAATTTCTTCTGAAACAGTGTATGTATATGCACCATTGGCCCACCGGATGGGATTGTATAATATAAAAACTGAAATGGAAGATCTCGCAATGAAATATATGGAGCCAGATAGCTACAGATATATTGCGCAAAAGCTGGATAATACAAAAAGAGAACGCAGCCGCTACATCAATGAATTTATTAAACCCATAAAAGAAAAATTACAACAAGGCCATTTTAATTTTGAAATTTATGGCAGGCCAAAAAGCATTCATTCCATTTGGAATAAAATGAAAAAGAAAGGCGTTTCGTTTGATGAAGTATATGATCTTTTTGCCATTCGCATTATTTTAAATTCGCCTCCGGAAAAAGAAAAAGAAGATTGCTGGAAAGTATATAGCCTTATCACTGATGAATATGTGCCTGCTCCTGAAAGATTGAGGGACTGGCTTAGCAATCCGAAAAGCAATGGATATGAAGCTTTGCACACAACGGTTATGGGCGCACAGGGCAAATGGGTAGAAGTGCAGATAAGAACTAAACGAATGAACGACATTGCCGAAAAAGGATTGGCAGCACATTGGAAATATAAAGAAGGCACTGATGAGGAAAACCGCTTTGATAAATGGTTTCAGCAGATAAGAGATATGCTTGCCAACCAGGATACCAATTCAATTGATTTTTTGCAGGATTTTAAAGTTTCATTTTTAGCAGAAGAAATTTATGTATATACGCCAAAAGGAGATGTAAAAATGTTGCCCATCGGTGCATCGGCGCTCGACTTTGCTTTTGCTGTGCATACCGCAGTTGGTGAAAAATGTATTGGCGCAAAAGTGAATCATAAACTTGTTCCCATAAGTTATAAACTAAGAAGTGGAGATCAGATTGAGATCATCACATCAACCAAACAAAAACCAAACAGTGAGTGGCTTAAGTTTGTAGTAACTACCAAAGCAAAATCCAAAATAAAAGATTCGCTTAAAGAAGAAAAAAGAAAAATTGCCGAAGAAGGAAAATATATTTTGCAAAAAAAAATGGAACACATCGGCGCTGCAATGAGCCAATCCAACCTGGATGAACTAACGACTTTTTATAAGCTTCCTTCTTCGCTTGATTTATTTTATGAGATAGCCGTCAAAAAAATTGATCTTAAAGAATTAAAAGAGTTTCATGTACTGGGCGATAAAATTTTTGTTCCGAAAATCAATAAGACTGCAGAAGAAAAACATGAAACAGAACATAAAATTTCCAATAAAAAAGATCAATCTGCAGGTAGGCAAAGTACCGAACTTATTATATTTGGTGAAAGCAGCGATAAGATAATGTATACGCTTGCCAATTGCTGCAAGCCCATTCCCGGCGATGATGTATTCGGGTTTATAACACAAGGCGAAGGCCTTAAAATTCATCGCACCAATTGCCCGAATGCTGCAAGATTATTATCTCATTACGGGCACAGAGTTGTAAAAACCAAATGGGTTAAAAACAAAGAAATTTCTTTTTTAACCGGTATAAAAATTATTGGACTTGATGATGTAGGCGTTATCAATAAAATTACCAATCTCATTAGCGGCGACATGAAAATAAATATCAATGCACTTACCATCGAAGCAAAAGAAGGACTCTTTGAAGGAAATATAAAAGTATATGTTCACGATAAAGATGAACTTGAAGACCTGGTAGAAAATTTAAAAAAACTTCCCGGCATTGAAAGCGT
>JAICZH010000006.1 GCA_025933775.1 Chitinophagaceae bacterium | reverse complement strand
TCTTTGCAGCTTGTATAAAACTATTTTGCTGCACCGGATCGGTAGTATATAACATCACCAGTTTACCTTCTTTATTTTTTTGCAAAGCTTCTGTTGCAGAACGATATTCTTCTAATGTAAAGAACTTTTGTTCTCCCCCTTTGGGGGAGTTAGAGGGGGCTGCTTCTTCATACAAATTAAATTTATTTGCCTTCTCCAAAAATTTATCATCGGTTATCATTCCATATTTTACAAACAATCCAAGGCTTTCCCATTTTTCTTCAAATGATTTGCGATCGTTTTTAAAAATTTCTTCAAGTTTATCTGCAACTTTTTTAGTGATGTAAGAATTTATTTTTCTCACATTAGGATCGCCCTGCAAATAGCTCCTGCTAACGTTCAATGGAATATCAGGACTATCAATTACCCCATGCAGCAACATTAAAAATTCAGGCACAATATCTTTCACTTCATCAGTCACAAAAACCTGGTTGCTGTATAATTGTATTTTATCTTTTTGTATTTCGAAACGCTGTTTTACTTTAGGGAAATATAAAATTCCGGTAAGGTTAAAAGGATAATCAACATTAAGATGTATCCAGAATAAAGGTGCTTCACTGAAAGGGTATAATTCTTTATAAAAATCCTGGTAATCCTGGGATGTAAGCTCAGCGGGCTTTTTAGTCCATGCGGGATTGGTATTGTTTATTTGCTTATCGTCGAATTTAATGGGAACGGGCAGAAACTTACAAAATTTTTCGAGCATATTTTGTATCCGCTCTTTTTCTAAAAATTCTGCACTCTCTTCATTAATATATAAAATAACATCAGTGCCTCTCGTTTCTTTTTGGGTTTCTTCCAAAGTATATTCAGGGCTTCCATCGCATTCCCATTTTACTGCTTTTGCATCTTCTTTATAACTTTTTGTAATGACCTCCACTTTATCACTTACCATAAAAGCAGAATAAAAACCAAGCCCGAAATGCCCGATAATATTGGCTTCATTCTTCCCTTTATATTTTTCTAAAAATTCTTCTGCGCTGCTGAAAGCAACCTGGTTAATAAATTTGTCAACTTCTTCGGCGGTCATCCCGATTCCTTTATCAGAAATAGTTAATGTCTTTTTTTCTTTATCAATGCTAATGTTGATATCAATGTTTCCAATATCTCCTTTGGCTTCGCCTAATGAAAAAAGTGTTTTTAATTTTTGCGTAGCATCTACTGCATTGCTTACTAATTCACGAATAAAAATTTCATGATCGCTGTATAAAAATTTTTTAATGATGGGAAAAATATTTTCTGTCTGTACCCGGATACTTCCTTTTTGCATGATAAAATTTATGGAAATGTTTTCAAAAAAAATGCCATACTATTTTGCTGACAGGATGGCAAATGAATTGAGAATTAAGAATTAATAACTTTATAGACTTCAATAAATTTGCCCCCTATGACTAACATAAATAATTACAATTGTTATAAGATTATCATGAATTTCATAAATGATCTTGTAATTTCCTGAACGAATACCATAGGCATTTGTGCCCTTTAATTTTTTATATTCCCGCTGTTTTGGATTTATAGCTAAAGAAGCAGTTCTCATTATATTTTTTAATTTTATATTTGTTTTTTTATTCACATAGGAATGTTAATAAAATACCTAAATAGAGTCTTATTTTATTTAAAATCAATCAATTATGTAGAAATATTAAAATATTAAAATTTAAAATATATAAATATTTTATTTATAATTTTCAATTTTATTAATTATTTTTATAAAAAAATACAATTATGAAGAAAGTAACATTAAGTAAAGCTATTCCATTTACAGTTTTAATGGCAATAGCAATTATTTCAATTTTTATTCCTACTCTATCCAATTTTAATGATGGAGGTAAATACAATTCAGCAGACATTGCATGGATGATTGTGGCCACTGCTTTGGTATTTTTAATGACGCCCGGGCTTGCCTTTTTTTATGGAGGCATGGTGCACAGAAAAAATGTTCTTTCTACTATGATTAAAAGTTTTGTGGCTACAGGTATTGTAAGCATTTTATGGGTTACGGTTGGGTACAGTTTAGCTTTTGGAGAAACAATCGGAGGTTTTATTGGCAATCCTTTCTCTCATCTTTTTTTCAAAGGAGTTGCTTCCGGCGCTCCGTGGAGTTTGGCACCCACTATTCCGCTTACATTATTTGCATTATTTCAATTAATGTTTGCAATCATTACACCGAGTTTGGTTGTAGGAGCAGTTGCAGAAAGAATTCGTTTTTCTTCTTATACACTTTTTATAGTATTGTTCAGTCTTTTTGTTTATTCGCCTTTGGCACACTGGACGTGGAATCCGGAAGGATTTTTATATAAAATGGGTGTGCTGGATTTTGCCGGAGGTACCGTAGTTCATATTTCGGCAGGATGTGCTGCTCTTGCTGGGGCTTTAGTTTTAAAACGCAGAAAAGTGCATATTGAACATAAAGAAATTCCACCTGCCAATATTCCTTATGTTTTGATCGGAACAGGATTATTATGGTTTGGTTGGTTTGGTTTTAATGCAGGCTCAGCCGGTGGCGCTACCGCTTTATCTGTTTCAGCTTTTGCAACGACCAATACAGCGGCTGCAGCAGCCGGTTTAGCATGGATGTTTTTTGATGTGCTTAAAGGTAAAAAACCTTCCGTGTTGGGATTTTGCATTGGCGCGGTAGTTGGTCTTGTGGCAATTACACCGGCAGCAGGTTTTGTGGCCATTCCTCAAAGTATTTTTATTGGAGCAGTTGCAGCGCTTATTTCAAACGTTGCTGTTTTTTATAAATCAAAATCAATTCTTGATGATACGCTTGATGTGTTTCCCTGTCATGGTATCGGAGGTATTGTGGGAATGATTTTGACCGGAATATTTGCAACTAAAAATATTAATAGCGGTGGTAATAACGGATTATTTTATGGTAATCCTGATTTCTTTTTTACCCAAATAAAAGGTGTGGTAATTGTGGTTGCATATAGTTTTTCTGTTTCGTATGCAATATTTAAATTCATTAACTGGGTAATGCCGATGCGGGTAAGCAAAGCAGATGAAGAAGTAGGATTGGATGCATCACAACATGATGAAAAATATTTGCAAGGCACTTTACTTGTAAAAAGTAATGGCACATTGAACGAACAGGAAAAGGGCATAGCCGAAAATATTAACTTCTGAGAAAAGTTAATCAGCTACGCCCTTTTATTAATCTTTAAATCTAAAACAATGTTACGAAAAATTTTGACATTAGTCCTTGCTTTTTCTATACTTCAATCTTTACAAGCGCAGGACTCTTCTAAAACTTCTTCTTTTAAAATCTCGGGATGTGCGGATTTTTATTACAGGTATGATTTTAATAATCCAAGTATAAGCCCATACAACAGTTTTACAAGTTTCACCAAAACCCAAAACTCATTTGTATTAGGCATGGCCAATGTAATGTTTGAACTTCAAACCAAAAAAATGGATGTGGTTGCAGATTTAGGTTTTGGCGAAAGAGAAAAAGAATTTGCATATAATGATAATGGCATCTCTCAATCCATAAAACAACTTTATATTAGTTACACTCCTGTTTCATGGGTAAAGTTTACAGCTGGAAGTTGGGCTACACATGTTAATTATGAATTGGCGGATGCTTATGCTAACCGGAATTATAGCATGAGTTATTTTTTTACAGTTGGACCCTTTTCGCATACAGGTGTAAGAGCAGATTTTGCTACAAGTAAAAAAACTGCTTTTATGATAGGCATTGCTAACGCAACAGATTACAGGCTGCCTCCAGAAGGACAAATAAATAAGAAATTTTTGCTTGCACAGTTTACCTATACACCGAGCGATAAAATTCAATTATATCTGAATTATGTGGGAGGTCAGGCGCCCGATACTTCAAAGTCTAATTTGGTAAATCTTGTTCTAACAACTAAGATTACTAATAAATTCAGTGTAGTATATAATGGTATTTTTACCACAGTTAAACTTTGGGATGGAACAAAAAATATTAACAGCAAAACATGGTGGGGATCGGCGTTGTACTTCAATGTTGATCCTCAAAGTTGGTTTGGTTTAACGTTTCGCAGTGAATATTTTAATGATAATAAGCAATTAAATATTTTTGCATCGCAGCCTACTGGTGGAAATGTTTTGTCAAATACTTTATCCGCAAATTTTAAAATGGACGGACTTATATTCATTCCTGAATTAAGAGTGGATAATGCAAGCTCACCGCTATTTTTGAAACATTCCGGGGAGTTTACTAAAAACGATGCAAGCTTTATATTAGCGGCGGTGTATCATTTTTAATTAACAATTTTTATATTAATTTATTTTTTCAATATTGTATAAACCTTAATGAAACCTTAATAAATTTAGTTCATACAACTTCTTAAAATAATTTCAAGACTATAATAATATATCTCAGTGTTAAGATTTAATGGTTAAGATTTTTTGATTTATCCCGGGCTTCTTTTTAGTTGCCCGGTTTTTTGTATTACATTTCGCCTTTCGCTCCAATAGTTGCCATGTCGGCCATATCGGGAATATCTTCGGCTTTATATTCGCCGGCATCTAATTTCTTTTTTGTTTCTTCAAATGCTTTGAGTGTAAGTTCTGTGTCTTCATCAGAATGCGCTGCAGTTGGGATTAAACGATAAATAATTTGACCTTTTGGTATCACAGGAAACACAACTACCGAACAAAAAATATTATAATTCTCACGCATGTCCATCACCATGTTGGTAGCTTCGGGCAATCCGCCTTTCATAAATACAGGCGTAACAGGGCTATTAGTTGAGCCTATATCAAATCCCTTTTTTCTTAATCCGTTTTGCAGTTTATTTACATTATGCCATAATTTTTCACGAAGCTCTGGCATAGTCTTTAGCATTTCCATTCTTTTCATCATTCCTTCTACAACAATTAATGGAAGGCTCTTTGCAAAAATTTGCGAACGCACATTATACCGCAAATAAGTCATAATATTTTTTGGCCCGCTTATAAAAGAGCCAATGCTTCCCATGCTTTTTACAAATGTGCTGAAGTACAAATCCACTCCTTGCTGACAACCTTGTTCTTCATCAGCGCCGGCGCCGGTTGCGCCCATTGCGCCAAAGCCATGAGCATCGTCAATAAGCAAACGAAAATTATACCTTTTCTTTAAAGCAACTATTTCTTTTATTTTCCCCTGGTTGCCGCTCATTCCAAAAACCCCTTCTGTGATTAATAAAATTCCACCGCCATTTTTATCCGCCATTTTTACGGCGCGTTGTAATTGCTTTTCGCAATCTTCAATATCATTATGTTTATATTTATAACTATACCCGATATGTAAACGAACCCCGTCAACAATACATGCATGTGCTTCTCCATCATATACAATTACATCATGCCTGTTTACCAAAGCATCAATACAACTCATAATTCCCTGGTAGCCGAAATTCAATAGCATCGCATCTTCACGGCTTACAAAATCTGCAATAATTTTTTCAAGATCTTCATGCATGGTTGTATTTCCACTCATCATCCGTGAACCCATCGGGTTGCCCATTCCCCAATTGGCAGCAGCTTCGGCGTCAACCTTTCTTACTTCGGGATGATTTACCAATCCCAAATAATTATTAAGGCTCCAAACTATTTTTTCTTTACCACGAAAAAACATTCGGCTTCCTAATTCACCTTCTAATTTTGGAAATGCAAAGTATCCATGTGCTCTTTCAACATGCCGCCCAATAGGGCCTCCATCGTTCATTTTTTCAAATACATCTACCATGTAAATATTTTTTATATGAATGTTCGCAAAAATACATGATTAGTATTAGAAAATTTTTCAATAAATTTTATATAACAATTAAAAACTTTCTTCTTTTTTATATAATAATTTCATAAAGATGCATAAGGCTTCTTGGTTTATCTTTATCAAAAAAAACATGGTAAAAAAAATTTTTATTCTCATCATTTTCATTTTTTCATCAATATTTTCTTTTGCACAAAATGAAAAAAATTTATCGCGACCCAAACTGATTGTAGGCATTGTGGTAGATCAAATGCGTTGGGATTATTTATATCGTTATTACGATCGTTACGGCGATGATGGATTCAAAAGACTTTTACATGATGGCTTTACCTGCGAAAATACTTTTATTAATTATTTACCTTCTTATACTGCTGTTGGGCATTCGGTTATTTTCAGCGGATCTGTACCTGCTATTGATGGCATTGTAGGCAATGATTGGATTGACCAGCTAACAGGAAAGCATTGGTATTGTACTGAAGACAGCACGGTGGAAACAGTGGGCGCTGCAGGAACTGATGGTGAAATGTCGCCTCATAATCTTTTGGTTTCTACCATAACAGATGAATTGCGCATTGCAACTAATTTTCAGTCGCGGGTAGTGGGCGTTTCACTAAAAGACAGGGCTGCAATTTTACCTGCGGGTCATACAGCCAATGGCGCTTTTTGGTTTGATGATGCTTCGGCTCATTTTATTACCAGCACCTATTATATGAATGATTTACCGGATTGGGCAAAAAAATTTAATGAAAATAATGAACCGGGAAAACTTTTAAGCAATCAATGGAATACTCTGTATCCAATAAATACTTATACTCAAAGTACAAATGATAATGTATCGTGGGAAGGGAAATTTAAAGGAGAAGCTGCGCCGGTGTTTCCACACAATGTAAAAAATATTTATACAAATGAACATGATGTGATTCGCAGCACTCCGTTTGGCAATACCCTTACTCTTGATTTTGCAACAGCTGCAGTGAATGGATACGATCTTGGCACTGGAAAGGCAACAGATTTTCTTACTATCAATTGCGCTTCTACAGATTATGTAGGACATAAATACGGGCCCAATTCTATTGAGATAGAAGATACGTACCTGAGGCTGGATAAGGATTTGGCAACTTTCTTTCATTTTTTAGATGAGAAAGTGGGCAAAGACAATTATCTTGTTTTTTTAACTGCAGATCATGGTGCTGCCAATGCTATCGGTTTTATGCAAGCGCATCATATTCCTGCTGATTTTTTGGAATCAAAAAAAATTATTGCTCCACTTAATGAATTTCTTTCTGCACAATTTGGGGTTGAAAATTTATTGTCATCATTTGTAAATTATCACATAAGTTTTAATTTAAAAAATATTCAGGAACATAAGCTCGATTATGAAGCTGTAAAAAAAGCATCGGTTTCCTTTTTGCAAAAACAACCGGGTATTCAATTTGCTGCAGATATTGATCATATCGGTGATGCGCCTATACCCGAACCAATTAAAACAAAAATCATTAATGGCTATGATAGCAAGCGATGTGGCCCGGTAATAATTATTCCTGATCCGGGTTGGTTTGGCGGCCAGGAAGGAGGAACAGGCACTACTCATGGAAACTGGAACCCTTACGACACACACATTCCATTAATATTTATGGGTTGGGAAATTAAACATGGATCAACCAACAGAATGGTTAACATGTCTGATATTTCACCAACAATTGCTGCTTTGCTTCATATTCAAATGCCAGATGGAAATGTAGGAAAAGTAATTAGTGAAATCACAAACTAACGGTGACGGTTATACGAAGTTTGTTGGTTATAAAAGTTCACAAATTCTATTCCCCTTCGGGGTTAGGGGCCGCAAAATATTTATGAAAGTATGGAATGGTTTCTATTCCCTTATAAAAATTTTCTATTCCATATTTTTCATTTGGCGAATGAAGATTATCGCTGTCAAGTCCAAAGCCCATAAAAATTATTTTTATTCCAAGTTCTTTTTCCAAAATAGAACAAATAGGAATGCTTCCGCCGCCGCGAATGGGAATAGGAATTTTTCCAAATGTTGTTTCTACTGCTTTAGAAGCCGCCTGGTAACCTTTACTGTCAATGGGTGTGAGGTAAGGCTCGCCGCCATGATGTTTAAAGGCTTTTACAGTTACAAAAGGAGGAGCAATTTTTGTAAAATAATTTAATAAAAGTTTAGTCATTTTTTCTGATGATTGATTGGGCACTAATCTTGCAGAAATTTTTGCTGTGGCTTTGGAAGGTAAAACAGTTTTGGCGCCTTCACCAGTATAGCCCCCCCAAATTCCATTAATTTCAAGCGTGGGCCTGATGCCTGTTCTTTCAATAGTTGTATATCCTTTCTCTCCCCATAATTGGTTTACACCAATTTCTTTTTCATACTCTTTTTCCATATAAGGAGCCTCATTCATTAAAGCTCTTTCCTGCGAAGTTATTTCGGCTACATCATCATAAAAATCCGGAATAGTGATATGATTATTTTCATCATGACACGATGCGATCATTTCGCATATGATGGTGATCGGATTGGCAACAGCGCCGCCATACGTTCCGCTATGCAAATCTCTATCTGGTCCAGTTACTTCTACTTCGATGTACGATAGCCCGCGAACGCCAATATCGAGCGATGGATTTTCCATACTCAGCATAGCGCTGTCGCTTATTAATATTACATCAGCTTTTAATAAAGTTTTATTTTCTTCAACAAATTTTGCAAGACTGGGCGAGCCAATTTCTTCTTCTCCTTCTATTAAGAATTTTATATTGGTGCTCATTGTATTTGTTTTCACCAACGTTTCCAAAGCTTTTATATGCATAAAAAATTGTCCTTTATCATCTGCAGAACCGCGTGCATATACTTTTCCATTTTTTATCACGGGCTCAAAAGGCGCGCTGTGCCAGAGTTCTAAAGGTTCGGGTGGCTGCACATCATAATGCCCATATATAAGTACGGTAGGTTTTTTTACATCAATTATTTTTTCGCCATATACAACCGGATGCCCTTTTGTTTGCATTACAGCTGCTTTATCAGCGCCTGCATTCAATAAACTTTTTTTAACTGCTTCTGCACATGCAAGCATATCTTTTTTATGTTCACTCTTTGCACTTACAGAAGGAATGCGCAACAGTTCTATCATTTCGTTCAAAAATTTTTCTTTATTTTTTTGCTGATATTCTTTCCAGATTTCCATATTTTTTTATAAAAATTTATTTGAAAAGGAGCGAATATATAACTTTTGAGTAAAACATAAATTTTATATTACCGGATCAAAAATTTATTCAAAAAAAAAATTAACACACAAAGGAAAAAAAATGAAAATTTTTTTGGAAAACATAATTCATTCTTTATACATTTGCACCAGATTGCTTTTCAATTCATCAGCCTTTGCTTAGTTGCATCATATTAACGGATGGTGCTTCCTTGCAAAGGCTGAGTCAATTTAGGATGGCATATAAAGAGTTGACAATTTTTTTAAATTTGTCAACTCTTTACGTCCTTATTTTTTTTGAAAAAGAAATAAAATTTTTACTTGCTATTCTCATATTTTTTATAATCCTGTAATAAAATTCTTTATTGAATAATTGCGAATCGTGCATGGCTTTGTATGTTAAAAAAAATCCCACCGGTGAAAGAATAATTACCGGTAGCCACATGCCGATAATGGGATTAAGAAGATGATCTTTAGTAAATTTTTCTCCAAAAATATTCAGCAGGTAAAAGATCATAAAAAATATTAAAGCGACTACCAAAGGCAGTCCCAGTCCGCCTTTTCTTATGATAGAGCCCAGTGGCGCCCCAATAAAAAATAATACCATGCATGCAATGGAAAGCGATAATTTTTTGTGCCATTCAATTTTGTGAAGTACAATATCATCTACCTGGTTGTCGTAAACGCTGCCGGTAACTTCCAACAGGCTTTTAATACTTGCTACGGTAGATGCTGCCTGCTCTTGCACAAATTCTTTGAGGCTGTCGGGAATTAATTCATTAAAGGAATGAACATTTTTATCGATGATTTTTGTAGTGGCAATTTGCATTTGCTTTTTGCTTCGCGTGGTGTCTTTATATTTTGTATAACTTAAATAGGCTTTCAAATCATTCCTGCTTTGCCTGATGAGCGAGTCAGGAATTTTTTTAATAGAATCAATATCTTTATCGAGCTGGCGCAAAGTTTTCATACGCATGTTATTCATAAAAAGACTGTCGGAAGTTTTTTGAATATTCAATTGAGTAAGATCAAATAATTTGTTGTATTCTTTGAAACCCATTTGCACAAATTCATTTTGTGTAGAATTATATTCGCCTTTTTCTGAATAGCGATGGCCGTTTTGTAACCTGAATTCTAAAAATTTTTTATCGGCGCTCACCGTCATTTTACCGCTTTCAGAAATGATGGTGTTATCCTGAATTCCGTTATCCTGTTCATAAATTAATACATTGTGCAAAGTGCTTTTATCTTTTTCTTTTTTTCCTACCTTAATGGAAAAGCCGCGAAAACCATTGTAAAAAACGCCGTCTTTTAAATCGAATGCCGGGCTTTTTCTATAAATATCATTGTAAATAACTGCAAATTTTAAGTTGGCAACAGGTGCAATATAATTGGCAAACAAAAAAGCAATTCCACTAAGAAATATAGATACAATAAATAAGGGACGCATAAACCGCAGCAATGAAATGCCGGAAGACTTTATAGCAACCAGTTCAAAATTTTCACCTAATTTTCCAAAAGTCATTATTGATGAAAGTAAAATGGAAATAGGCATTACAAGCGTTACCAGGGTGGCGCTTGCATAAATGAGAAATTTGGTAAGTGTTATAAAATCCAATCCTTTGCCTACAAGGTCATCAATATATTTCCACAATATCTGCATCATAAATACAAATAATGTAATGAAAAAAGTGGCTATAAAAGGCCACATGAAAGCTTTAAGAATTAATTTGTCCAGTTTTTTAAACATGCACGATTACTTTCTTTTTGCAGAAAAATATTATTTGCATTTATTGTAAATTTCGTTCATGAACGATAAAACAAAAATACATCTTTCAAAAATTGAAAGGCAATTGATACAAAACAAAGAATGGATTTTAACGAAACAATCCATCATAAATAAAGTGTACCTGCTATTTGGAGAAGTATTGTGCGTTTATAAAAAAATATTGGAAAAAGAAACAGCTTCCATTTTTAATTTTTATAAAAATACCAATGGCAAAATTTCAAAAGGTGAAAATTATCTTGAACTTCCTTATGTAATGTTGGATTACCCGGCATTCTTTACCAAAGAAAATATTTTTGCCATAAGAACCATGTTTTGGTGGGGAAATTTTTTTAGTGTTTCATTGCATCTTTCCATGAAAAAATTTCAATTGCAAAATAATTATTCTGAACTTTTGTTATTTCTTAAAGAAAAAAAATTTTATATCTGTATTAATGAAGATGAGTGGCAGCATACCTTTCATTCATCTAATTATATTGCTGCCGTAGATTTGAATGAAGATGTATTCAATAAAATTTTACAAAGAAATTTTTTTAAAATTTCTAAAAAAACAGAATTGAACAAATGGAACAGCGCTCCTGAATTTCTGGAAAAAACTTTTTTGGAAATTGTAGAATTTATAAAGATCAGTTTCCCAGCCGGTGAAAAAGATCTTTCACCTGGGTTTCCCAAAGGCGGCTCTGATCTTTAATTTCTTTTTTATCGGCAAAATCATTTATTACCAAAATAGTGAGATTGGTTACTTCCGATTTTTCAATGCTAAATTCAAAATATTCATCACTGGGCGAATTGAGCCAATGAAAGCGAATGGATTTGTTTTCTTCACTTTCTACCACCTCCGCTTCTTCGCTGGATCCATTCCATCCAAAACTAAAACGCCCGTCTTTATCTTCCACTTTATCAGCAAACCACTCCTGCAAGCCGGTTGACGTAGATAAAAATTCATATAATATGGCAGGTGAACACCTCACAGGGTATTCCAATGTATATTTTATTTTCTTACTCATTTTTCAATTTAAAATAGTACGGTATATGTGCAATAATAGAAAATAAATTAACTACCTAATTCAATTTGTTCTTTTTTTTCTTAATTATTTTTTTGGGATTGATTATCAAATTCCATTTGGGGGCACCTTTATAGGTAAAAATTAACAATTTTTTTGGTTACATACTTAAAACAGCCTAAATTACGTTACTACTCCTGATTTATTGACTTACACACCAAACTACTTTTAAATTTTTTAAAATAAGTCTTATGAGTATGCGACAACTTAAAATTTCAAAATCAATAACAAATCGCGAAAGCGAAAGTTTGGAAAAGTATCTTCAGGAAATTGGTAAAGTAGATCTCATTACGCCCGAAGAAGAAGTAAAGCTGGCTTTAAAAATTAAACAAGGCGACCAGCAAGCGCTCGACAGGCTTACCAAAGCCAATCTCAGGTTTGTAGTATCTGTTGCCAAGCAATATCAAAACCAAGGACTCACGCTGCCCGATTTAATTAATGAAGGCAATCTTGGCCTTATAAAAGCAGCGCAACGTTTTGATGAAACAAGAGGATTTAAATTTATTTCTTATGGAGTTTGGTGGATTCGTCAAAGCATCATGCAGGCGCTTGCAGAGCAATCCCGAATTGTACGGCTTCCATTAAATAAAGTGGGATTAACAAACAGAATTGCGAGAGCATATACACATTTGGAACAAGAATATGAACGCACGCCAACTGTAGAAGAACTTGCAACTTTTCTTGATATAGACATTGAAGAAGTAGCCGCTACGCTTAATGTTGCGGCACGTCATGTAAGTATGGATTCTCCATTGAACGATGGTGAAGAAAGTACATTAATAGATGTGCTCGTAAATGGAAATGCAGACAGTGCCGACAAGCAAATCATGTTTAATGATTCTCTTAAAAAAGAAATTGCCCGTTCGTTAAGTATATTAACTGAAAGACAAAAAGAAGTGATCTGTTTATTTTATGGAATTGGGCTGGAACAGCCGCTGAGCCTTGAAGATATTGGAACAAGATTTTGCCTTACACGTGAAAGAGTAAGACAAATAAAAGATAAAGCGCTTATTAAACTTCGCACTGCTTCACGCTCTAATTTGCTAAAAGAATATATGGGTGTATAAATTTTTTTACTTTTTCATATTTGAATGGTGAACATTTTAAAAGTGTTCACCTTTTTTATGTAGCCACCATATTTTCATAAAAATTCCTTCTACTTTATTTTTAGTATTTATATTTTTTCTAAAATATCTTTGTTTACTGATGAATAATTATTTCAAAATAGGCAGGCTGGCAGCTACTTTCGGCTTAAGCGGACAATTAATTCTTGAACACAGTCTCGGGAAAAAAACATCTTTAAAAGACCTTGAAAATATTTTTATTGAAGAAAACAGCGATTCATTTATTCCTTACTTTATTGAATCGTCTAAAATAAAAAATGATAAAGAAGTTTATATAAAACTGGAAGGCATTGAAACAAAAGAAACCGCAAAAAAATTTATTAAAAAAGAAATTTGGTTAAATGAAAATGATTTCCAAAAATTTTCTTCAAAAGCAGCGCCCATTTCTTTACTTGGTTTTATTATTATAAATGATGGAGAAGAACTCGGCGAAGTGTGTGAAGTAATTGAACAACCACACCAGCTTTTATGCAAAATAATTTTCAAAAACAAAGAAGCATTTATTCCCATTCATGAAAATTTATTGGAGAAGATTGATAAAAAAAATAAAAAAATTTTTGTAAATCTCCCCGATGGATTGCTGGATATTTATAATACCTGATATGAAATGTACATTTGCATTATGCAGGCGTTTTCTTCAAATATGATTGCGCATTTTGATCTCGACTCTTTTTTTGTTTCTGTAGAATTGGTGCGTGATCCTTCATTAAAAGGCAAAGCTGTTATCGTTGGCGGCAGTAGGGAACGCGGCATTGTTACCACCTGCAGTTATGAAGCCAGAAAGTACGGCGTGCATTCTGCAATGCCTATGAAAACCGCTATCCGCTTGTGTCCGCACGCAATCGTGGTAAAAGGCACTTATGGCGAATATGGAAAATATTCCAAATGGGTAACACAAATAATTGCATCCAGGGCGCCGCTTTTTGAGAAAGCATCTATTGATGAATTTTATATTGACCTCACTGGCATGGATACATTTTTTAATCCATTGCAATGGACTATTGAATTGAGAGAACTGATCATGCATGAAACCGGCCTGCCCATTTCTTTTGGCATTGCAAAAAATAAAATGATTGCTAAAATGGCAACGAATGAAGCGAAGCCAAATGGCTACATGCAAGTTCCTTTGGGAAAAGAAAAAGAATTTTTAGCGCCGCTTGAGCTTAATAAAATTCCGGGTGTGGGCGCGCAAACAGAACAGGTTTTATTGTATAATGGTTTTAAATTTATAAAAGATATTTATAACACTACTCCCGAAAAACTTGAAAAAATTTTAGGAAAATGGGGAGTTGATTTATGGAATAAAGTTCAGGGAACACATCATTCAATCATATTAGCATATCATGAATCAAAATCAATTTCTACTGAAAATACTTTTGAAGAAAATATAACTGATGTAAATAAACTGATGAATGAGATGGTAAGAATGACGGAGAAAATTACATTTGAATTAAGAAAAGATCAAAAAGTTTCAGGATGTGTTACAGTGAAAATTAGGTATCCGGATTTTGAAACCACTTCACGCCAGGTAAGCATTCCATACACCAGCGCCGATGATGAAATAATTCCCGTAGCAAAAAATCTTTTTCATAAATTATATAAAAAAGGAAAGCCCGTACGCTTGCTCGGCGTGCGATTGAGCAACTTAACCAATGATGCCATTCAGGCAAATCTTTTTCAAAATATTGAAAGAAAAAATATTTTATACAAAGCCATTGATGATGTAAAAAACAGGTTTGGCGCTCACAGTGTAAGCCGGGCTTCAGGAAAATCAAAAGGAAGCAAAAATAATATCGTGTAAAGTTTTCTTTTCTAAAATTTTTAAAGTGGCGTCTCTTGTTATCGTCATAATCTTTCTGATGCCGCAATGTTTTTCATCGCAGTCTTCGCATCGTTCATAAAAATTTAAGCTCACACAAGGCAGTAATGCAATAGGCCCATTAATCACTCTTATCACTGTTGCCAGATTTATTTTTTTAGGAGAAACTTTTAAATAATAGCCGCCGCCCTTGCCCTTCTTGCTTTCCAGCAAGTCAACTTTTTTTAATTCGTTTAAAATATTTTCAAGAAATTTTAAAGGAATTTTTTTTTTGACGGAAATATCTGAAATTAAAATAGGCCCTTTACCATAATTTTCAGCGAGGTAAGAAAGCGCCCTGAAAGCGTATCTTGTTTTTTTTGAAAGCATTTTTTTTGGATGTATATTTTATACAATTTAAAGCATCTTTTTTATCCTTTGCAAATTTATAAAAAAATTTCCCTACCAAATTGGTAGGATATTATATATTTGCACAATCTTTTAATAAAAAATTTTACAATTATGAGTTTACAATTAGGTGACACCGCCCCCGATTTTACGGCAGAAACAACAGAAGGAAAAATAAATTTTTATGATTTTCTCGGCGATAGCTGGGGAGTTCTTTTTTCCCATCCTGCTGATTACACGCCGGTTTGCACAACAGAGCTTGGCAAAACTGCTTTATTGAAAAAAGAGTTTGAAAAACGTAATGTAAAAGTGCTCGCTGTAAGTGTGGATCCGATGGATAAACATAAAGGATGGACAAAAGATATTAATGAAACACAAAACTGTACGGTAGAATTTCCTATTATTGCCGATGAAGACCGCACCGTTGCAAATCTTTATGGGATGCTGCATCCAAAGGTTTCTGAAACAGCAACTGTTCGTTCATTATTTGTTATCGGCCCCGATAAAAAAATTAAATTGATGATAGTATATCCCGCTTCTACCGGAAGAAATTTTTATGAAGTGTTGCGCGTAATTGATTCATTGCAGCTTACTGCCCATCATAGCGTGTCCACTCCCGCAGACTGGCAACAAGGCGAAGATGTAATTATTGCCAATTCAATAAATAATGAAGACGCAGTTAAAAAATTTCCAAAAGGTGTACGAATAGTAAAACCTTATTTGCGTTATACACCGCAACCCGATCTAAATTAATTATAATTATTTCCTGTTCTTTTTTAATTGCTGCAATACAGCTTTCATATCTTTTGGAAGCGGCGCTTCCACTTTATGAAAATTTGAATAAGCATCTTTAAAGCTTAGTTGATGAGAATGTAAGGCCACTCTGTTTATGAGTGGCCTTTCTTTTTCATCTTCATCCAATTTATATTTCTTTTTAAAAGAAGAAAGCAGCACAGGATTTCCATCGCCGTATAAATTATCACAAGCAACCGGATGCCCGATAAATTTTGCGTGAACCCTTATCTGGTGCGTTCTTCCGCTGTGTATTTTAAATTGAACTAAAGAATAAATTCCATAATCTTCCCGCATTTTATATTCAGTTACGGAAGGTTTTCCTTTTTTATTTACCATCATCATTCCTTTATGAAAAGAATCTTCGGCAATGGGCTCGTTAATGATTCCCTCATTTTCGGGCAGGCTTCCCCGTAAGATCCCTAAATAAATTTTTTCAATATTTCTTTTTTCAAATAATTGAGAAAAATATTTATGACTTGCTTCATTTTTTGCAAACAGTATTATGCCGCTTGTATCGCGATCGAGCCGGTGCACAATAAAAATTTTTCCATATTGCTGCAATAAAATTTTATATAACGACAACCGGGTTTCATCATGCCGGTCAGGAATGGTGAGCATTCCCGCAGGTTTGTTTACGGCAATAAAATTTTCATTTTCAAAAATTATCGAAATGCCTTTCAATTTTTTTTAATTAAATTCTGTTGAAGCAGTTTTTTTATTTTGTATAACCCGTTTTTGTTTGTTCATATATTTTAATAAACGAATTTCTTTTTCGCTGAGGTAACGCCATTTGCCACGCTCTACATTTTTTTTGGTAAGATTGCCATACATCACACGATCCAAACTTTTTACATCATAACCTAAATGCTCAAAAATGCGGCGCACAATGCGATTGCGGCCGCTATGCAATTCAATTCCAATAACAGATGTATCTTTTGCATCGGCATAAGCTAATGCATCAGCAAAAATTTCTCCGTCTTCCAGTTTTATTCCATTTAATATTTTTTCAAAATCATGTTTGGTTAAAGGCTTATCCAGTTTTATTTCATACACTTTTTTTACGTTGAAACTGGGATGGGTGAGCTGTTGTGTAAGTTCGCCATCATTGGTAAGCAATAAAACGCCCGAAGTATTTCTGTCCAATCTTCCAACGGGATAAATGCGATGATCCGTTGCATTTTTTACAAGCTGCAAAACGGTTTTTCTGTCTTGCGGATCATCCGTTGTGGTGATATAATCTTTTGGTTTATTCAGTAAAATGTAAATAAGATTTTTAGTGATGAATAATTTTTTTCCATTAAAAATTACTTCATCATTTTCATTTACTTTAAAACCAGGCTCAGTGATTAATTTTTTATTTACCATTACCTTTCCTTCTGAAATCAGCGCCACTGCGTCTCTTCGTGATGTTACTCCACAATGAGCCAGGTATTTATTTAATGGCATTTTCGCTGCATTATTATTTTTTGTAACGGAAGAATGAGATGGCTTTTGTTCTTTATCAGAATTTTTTTGCTTAACATTTTTATTTTCAGTGTGCAAATTATTTTTAGTAAAAGCATTTTGGCGTAATGCTCTTTTTTCTTCAAAGCGTTTTTCAATGGCTGTAGCTCTTTCTTTTTTGGCAGCTTTTTTTTCCTGCTTATGCTTTTCTTTTATTGCAGCATTATTTTTTGGATTAATAAATTTCTGGAAAGATTGCTGGCTCATGTAGATTGATTTGCTGTTTTTACAACAGGAGTGAAGCGCAAAGATAAACGAAACGTGCGAACCAATTTTGGTTCACCCGTTAATTTTCAGAGGAAATTATTTAAAAATCCTTATTAGTTTTTTTGCTTTTCCATTCATCCATTCTTTTATTTCTTAATTCTTCTTTTTCCTTAAGCCGATCACAGCGTTGCATAAAAGATTACATGCACTTTTTTTTAAAATTTATTTATATCCTATAAGCATCTATATAAATAATAATTTAATAATTTAAATTTGACAATATAAAAAGAGACCTTTCTCAATGAGATCAAAAATAAAAATTGCAAAACTGCCCAGCGATGCGGAGATGCATATAAGCAATGTGTTTATGCAGGTGCCTGCTGCCATTGCTGTGGTAGAAGGTCCGCATCAAAAATATGTGCTGGCAAATGCTTTGTACCAAAAAATGTTTAACCGAAGTGAAAAACAATTACTGGGTAAAACCATACGTGAAGTTTTTCCTGAAATGGAGGGGCAAGGTCTTTTTGAGCTGATGGAAAATATTTATAAGAGTGGAGAGTCTTTTACAGCTCATGAATTTCCTGCAATATTCAGCCATAATGGAATTACTAAAAGAGGTTATTATGATTTTGTAGCGCAGCCCATAAAAAATGAGGATAGAAAAGTAAGTTCCATTATAATACATGCGGTAGAAGTAACCGAACAAATTGAAGCAAGAAAAGAAATTGGAGAGAGTGTGAAGCGTTACAACATGATGATGCAATCGCCATTTGCTTTTGCAATATTAAAAGGAAAAGACTTGGTGATTGCACTTGCCAACGACAGCATAAAAGAAATGTGGGGAAAAGGAAAAGATATAGAAGGCAAACCATTGCTTGAAGTGTTGCCCGAAATTAAAGAGCAGGCATTTCCGGCTTTGCTAATGAATGTGCTTACTTCCGGTATTCCCTATTACGCTTATGAGATGCTTGCAAAGCTGGTGCGGCATGGCAAAATGGAAGACGTTTATTTTAATTACGTGTATCAGCCTTATCGCGAAGCAGACGAAACTATTTCGGGCGTAGTGGTTATTGCTATAGAAACTACTAAGGAAGTAATTGCAAAAAAGAATTTTGAAGAAGCCAATGCAAGGCTGGCTACCGTTGTTCAATCTTCTCAAGACGCTATCATTGGAAAAACAACTAAAGGAATTGTTACGAGTTGGAATGAGGGCGCGCACAAAATGTTTGGCTATACCGAAAAAGAAATGATAGGACAATCGATTACTAAAATAATTCCTGACAACAGGTTAGAAGAAGAAACGTATATACTGGGAAAAATAAATTGCGGAGAAATGATAGAGCATTTTGAAACGCAAAGACTCACCAAAAAAGGAAAAGTCATTGATATTTCTGTTACCATTTCGCCTATTAAAAACAGCCAAGGAAATATTATAGGCGCATCAAAAATTGCACGGGATATTACAAATGCAAAGCAGGCGCAAGCTATTATTAAAGAAAGCGAAGAACGCTTTCGCAGGCTGGCTAATGAAACTCCGTTATTTATCTGGCTTGCCGATGAAAACCTGCAAACCACTTATCTTAATAAAGAAGGTTATTCTTATTTTAATCTTAATGAAACAAATAAATTATCCGATCTGTCATGGAAAAAATTCATTCATCACAAAGACCTGCAAAAAGTATTGGACAGGATGCATGAAGCGGCAATAAAACATGAGCCTTATACTTTAGAAATGCGTTTAAAAAATGGCGTTACAGGCGAGTACAGATGGTTTTTGGATAAAGGCGTGCCGCGATATGAGCATGAAAAATTTATAGGGTTCATCGGCACCAGCCTCGATATTCATGATCGTAAAAAATGGGAAAAAGAAATTAAAGCAAGTGAAAAAAACTTTCGCCAATTGGCCAACCTGTTGCCCGAAAAAATAACCACTACCGATGCAGAAGGAAACGTTACTTATTACAACAAAAACTGGTACGATTATACCGGCTTAACCTTTGATGAATTAAAAGATTGGGGTTGGAAAAAAATTATACATCCTGAAGATGAAAAAAATAACATAAATCTTTGGAAAGAAGCCCTGGCCTCGGGCCATGCTCTTGAAGTAGAAGAAAGGCTTTTATCAAAAACGGGAGAGTACAAATGGCACTTGAGCCGTGTATCGCCTATAAAAGATGAAAAAGGAAAAATACAAAAATGGGTAAGCGCCACTACCGATATACATGAGCAAAAAATGAAAGAGCAATCGAAAGATGATTTTTTGAGCATTGCCAGCCACGAAATGAAAACGCCGCTTACCATTACCAAAGCGTATTTGCAGCTATTAGAGCATAACCTTCACACGGATAATACTAATGCGCTTTTATATACACAAAAAGCCTCTCAATCTGTAATAAGGCTTCACGATCTGATACTTGAATTGCTGGATGTAAATAAAATTCAAAGCGGCAAATTAGATTACAAAATAAGTGCGTTCAATTTTAATGAAATAATTAATGACACTGTTGAAGATTTGCAACGGTCCATTACAACGCATAAGATAATAAAAACCGGAAAAGTAAAAAGTGAAGTAACCGGAGACCGCGAAAGATTAATGCAGGTAGTAATTAATTTAATAAACAATGCCATAAAATATTCTCCAGATGCCAATGAAATTTTTATTCATCTCCAGCAAGAAGATGGTTTCATAAAAGTATCGGTAAAAGATAAAGGGATTGGTATTTCAAAAACCGATCTTGAAAAAATATTTAATAAATACTACCGGGTAAAAGGGCAAATAACCAGTTTTCAGGGATTGGGCATTGGGCTGTATATTTCTTCAGAAATAATAAAACGCCATAATGGAAAGCTTTGGGCAGAAAGTGAAGAAGGCAAAGGAAGCAGTTTTTGTTTTACGTTGCCGGTGGAAGTAAACGCGTAGAAAACGAGATAAATAATAAAGAATAAACTGCTAAAGAGAAACATAAAAAGAAGACTCAAAACCAAATAGAGAACCACAAAGTCTATGTAATATTTTAAAATAATTTTTAAATAAAATAAAAAAATTTAAACGCTTTGCATTGGGTAAATAAAACTAGTTTATATGAATAGTTTCGTAACTTTGAAAAACAAGTTGTTGCTGATATATTGATGAATTCAAAAAAATTCGTTGAATTCTTTTTCCGTGATCATTTAGTAAAAAATATTATTCCAATGAAAAACCCTTTTTTTTTGATTTGCCGTACCCCAATAAAAAAATTAATTGCTGAAACCCGCATCCTTGCGGGTTTTTTTATAAGATACTTGGTGCAAAATTATGTGGATTTATTTATTATATTCATAAATTGCTCCGTCATCCAATTGCTTAACGAGTTTCATTTTTTTTATTTTGATTATAAAATTCATTCCTACGAGATCGTCGTTTTCACCATCATTGAACCAAATTAAATAACAATGCGGATCATTTAAAAATTCCTGCACTTTAATTTTATTTTCTTTATTGGGTAAAAATTTACCAGGCATTCCGGTAAAAAAATAAACGGCATCATAAGCATCAGAATAAATGGTATAATTTTTTTTAAATGACAATATATTTTTTTGTATAAATAAAACTGTTGGAGAAAATTTCCATCCGTCTTCGGTATAGCCCGGTATTCCTGCATCTTTCACGCCGTCCCACGTTTCGTAATCTGCAGCAAGTTGCCCGTATTGAAAAGATAAAAAAATAAGAATGCAAAAAAGCATTCCCCATTTTTTTTTGTGGGTATTTAATTTTTTTAAAAATAAAATTAACCAGTTGCTGCAGCTCCATAAAAGCGGGATAAAGGCAGGGCTGAGAAACCTGCTGTCCAAAGTTTCAAACCGTGAGATGCTTGCAACAATTATCATAAACGATAGATAAAAAAGTGCAAAGGCAGCGCAAATGTTTTCATAAGTTGCCATGCGGTGCAACAGTAAAAATTGTTTTATACAAATAAAAATTAAAATACATATTACAATCAATGTTACCCATGCGGCGCCGTTGTAATGCCCATTGAAAAAAGGAAGCCAGTCGCAAAATACCACACCGGTATCGTGCATGTTGTGAATTAATGATGTGAGTGATTTTTCGCGGATACCTGTCATCGTTTTTCCCACATAAAAATTTCTAATGAGATTAATCATTAAAAGAAGCAAACTTATTAAACCAAATAAAAAAATATCTTTTATTTTTCGGTTCACGGATAATTTTGAATCGAGCAACAATAAAATAATTCCGGTTGCAATGATGGTAACTCCTGCATAACGTGTAATGCACGCAAATGAAGTTATGATTGCCGCAGCAATCAAAATTTTCCTGGAATACGTTTGTAAATAACGATGAATGGTAATTATAAATAATATAAGAAAAACAATAAAAACAGTTTCTGACCACAGCATGGAATATACTTCCAGCAAGCCCGGGCTTAAAATAATACAACTTAATATTGCTGCTTTATACCATTTTGAATGAAGTAAAAATTGTTCTGTAATACATCCCGATAAATAAATAACTAATGCAAACATTGTTGCATTTATCATAGCGCCATACACCAATGGTTGCATGCCGGTAATCCACATAACCATACTCAAAAAAAACGGATAGAATGCCGGAAATTCTATAACGGGATAATTTCTGAAATCAATTAAATGGCCGCTTGATAAAATATTTTTTGCAGCAGTTATATAAACCACGCCATCAGGCTCAATGCCGATGCCGCCATGCCGGGTATAAAAAAAAATAATGGTAAACCCTGCTGCTGCTGCAATTAAGCTGTCTGCATTTTTGTTTAATGATAGCAATTGAAATATTTTTTTGTGAGGCGCATAGCAATAAAAAAAATCTAATTTAACAAAACCTGTAAACTTTTTGCCGGTGATATTAAAAAAGAAATAATAGTTTTAAATAAAAAGTTTTCAATGATTAAGCTCACTATTTTTTATCCAAATGAAGAAGGAAAAAAATTTGATAAAGATTATTATATCAATACGCACATGCCAATGTCATTGCAATTACAGGGAGATGCAGTAAAAAATGTTCAGGTTGATTTTGGTATAAGCGGATCGCCGGGAACACCTCCGGCACATATTGCAATATGTCATTTTATTTACGAATCGTTCCAATCGTTTGAAGCAGCTTTTATGCCACATGCCAAAACATTAATGAACGATATTTTAAATTACACCGATATAAAATCTGTTATTCAATTTAGTGAAGTAATCATTAATCGTTAGGTATTATAATAAAGTTACATTATCAAAAATAAATTTTATTAATCAATACCAATTGCCAACTGCCTATTCACATTTCACCACTCACCACTCACTCTTTCTTTATCTTTACATAAAAAATTATTATGAATAAAGAAGTATATATTATTTCGGCAGTACGTACGCCAATTGGAAGTTTTGGTGGAATGCTGAAAGATATTTCTGCAACAAAGCTCGGCGCTATTGCAATTAAAGCGGCAGTGGAAAGAGCAGGAATAAAACCTTCGGATGTGCAGGAAGTGTATATGGGTTGTGTGCTGCAAGCCAATCTGGGACAAGCTCCCGCAAGGCAGGCGGCTATCTTTGCAGGCTTGCCCGAAAATGTTTGTTGTACAACAATTAATAAAGTTTGCGCAAGTGGAATGAAAGCAATTATGAATGCAGTGCAAAGTATTTTATTAGGTGATGCAAATGTAATTGTTGCAGGCGGAATGGAAAATATGAGCAGCGCTCCTTTTTATGCACCTTCTGTTCGCTGGGGAAATAAATATGGCAATACAACTATGATTGATGGCATGGCAAAAGATGGACTTACCGATGTGTATAAAGATTATGCAATGGGCAATGCAGCGGAATTATGTGCAAGAGAATGTAAAATTAGCCGTGAACAGCAGGATGAATTTGCAATTGAAAGTTATAAACGAAGCCAGGCTGCCACCAATGAAGGAAAGTTTGCTGACGAAATTGTTGGTGTAGAAATTCCGCAGCGTATAGGCGGCACCGTTATGATGATTAAAGATGAAGAACCTTTTAATGTAAAGTTTGATAAAATACCTTCGCTTAAATCTCCGTTTGAAAAAGGCGGAAGTGTAACGGCTGCAAATGCAAGCACCATCAATGACGGAGCCGCAGCAATTGTTTTAATGAGTAAAGAAAAAGCAGATGCGCTTGGTGTAAAACCAATTGCAAAAATATTAAGTTATGCTGATGCAGAGCAGGCGCCTGAATGGTTTACTACCACGCCATCACTGGCTGTTCCAAAGGCAATTAAAAAGGCTGGATTAACAATTGAAGAGATTGATTATTTTGAATTGAATGAAGCATTCAGTGTGGTAGGAATTGTAAATACGCAAAATATGAAACTTGATGCTGCAAAAGTAAATGTACATGGTGGCGCAGTTTCACTTGGGCATCCATTGGGTTGCAGCGGCGCAAGAATTATTGTTACATTAATAAATGTTTTAAAACAAAACAATGGAAAGATTGGCGCAGCCGGAATATGCAATGGCGGTGGCGGAGCCAGCGCAATGGTGATTGAATTGGTTTAAGTTTATAAATTTTACGCAAAGGCGTAAAGGAAACTCAGTTTCTAAAATAAACTTTCTACCTTGCCTCTTTGCATCTTTGCGTGAAACAATCATATCATGATTAATTTTACAATTCTTCTCTTTTTTTAAATAACTTACCTTTGCAATCAAAAAAAAATTCAATGAAAAAATTTGTATTAATTATTATTAGTTTATTCTTCGGTTATATTTCTCATGCACAGGATTCCGCATTCACCATTAATGGAAATTTAGAAAAAATAAAAGACGGAACTATTTATTTAAATATTTATGAAGGTGATAAAACGGTAAAAGATTCTTCAACAATTAATGATGGTAATTTTAAATTTACCGGAAATGTTTCTTCACCTTATTTTGCTGCGCTTACGATGCCTGATAAGCGAAACGATTATTATACATTTTATGTAGAGCCGGGCAGTATTGATATTTCAGGAAGAGGTGATTCTTTGAAACTATTGTCAGTAAAGGGTTCTACGGTGAATGCAGACAACCAGCTTTTGAAAGAAAGAATGAAAGCTATAACCACATGGGAAGATGCTAACAGCAAATTATATGAAAAGGCATACAATGATAAAAATAAAAAAGTAATGGACAGCCTCGACCAGGTTGACTTTGCTGTGCTCGATGCGAAAAGAAAAGTAGTTGCCGATTTTGTAAAAGCCTATCCGCATTCCATGCGTGCCGCGATGGCCATTCCTGAAAATTTTGGATACTATGCTGAAGCAAGCGATGTAGAACCTTTGTATGAAATGCTTTCGCCAGAAATAAAAAATTCTGATAAAGGAAAAGAAATAAAAAAATTAATTGATACATACAGCAATGTTGCTATTGGAAAAGCTGCTCCCGATATTACGCAATCAACTCCTGAAGGGAAAGACCTTAGCTTATCTTCTTTGCATGGCAAATATGTGCTGGTAGATTTTTGGGCAAGCTGGTGCGGCCCGTGCAGGCGCGAAAATCCCAATGTGGTAGCAGCTTACAACGCGTTTAAAGATAAAGGCTTTACCATATTTGGCGTTTCATACGATACCAAAAAAGATAAATGGGAAAAAGCAATTAAAGATGATAAATTAAACTGGCACCAGGTTTCTGATTTACAAGGATGGAAAAACGCAACGTCTGATGAATATGGAATAAAAGCAATTCCCTCTAATCTTTTATTAGATAAAAACGGAACTATTATTGCAAAAAATATCTTTGGAAAAAAACTAACTGATAAGCTGGCTGAATTGATGCCGCAATAATAATGATATATTGAAGGTGTAAAATAAACTGTGTTAAAGTTCAAAAAATATTTGAGAACTTCTTCGGGTAAGAAACAGTTTAAAAATTGAAAACAAAAAGAAGCTTTGATTACGAAGCATTCAAGAAGGAGACCTATGAGCAGTTTGGCTCAGAGCAACACAGTTTATTTCACACTCCCAAATGTTTTTTAAATACAAATTATTGCTCTGGCGCAGCTGCTGCAGCGAACTGTTTCATAAAATCTACTTTGCCATCTTTATTAATTCTCCAGATTTCCTGCAAATCTCTTTTATCTGTTTTTCCATCAGGATAGGTATCGGTTTCTGCGCCCCAAATGGCAACCCAGTTTTCATTTCTGTCAACACTTTTCAAAGGTATCCATGCTTCTAAAGAACTTGTTGCAGAAGACATAGACCCTCTGAATCTTTTGGCTCCTGCCATGCATGAATCTTTGCCCTTAAGTACGCTGCCATCTGCTAAATACATTACCACAGTGTCAGCAAAATAATTGTGCCGGTCAAGTGCATTATCATCCCAATCTTTCCAAAGCTCTAAAATCATTTTTGCATTTGCAGGATTTCCAATTTTAAAATCGGATGAATAATTGGCTTTGTAAGGATACATCATTTTTTGTGCAAAATTTTCTTTGCTTAAAAAAAGTAATAACAAAGTTGCACCTGAAATTAATAAACGTTTCATGTTGTAAAATTTAAAATGAATAAAAAAAATGGGGTTTCAAAAAGGAGAAAGCAGGCTCTAAAATAATATTCAGAAAATTAGTTTCATAATTTTAAAGGAAAATTTTTCATTTTAATAAAGTTATTATTCGATTATCTTTTTAAAGTCAATGTTATTTCACATCATATTTCATTAAATTTGCCATTAGTTTCGGGATGTAGCGCAGCCCGGTAGCGCACACGTCTGGGGGGCGTGGAGTCGCAAGTTCGAATCTTGTCATCCCGACTAAAAATATTTTTTTTAAAATGAAAAGCCTATAAATGTAAAGGTTGATAGGCTTTTTGTTTTTCAAAATCTTAATGCCGTCTCAACTGTTTTTTATAAATTTGATTCATTAATATTACGGCTGTAACATAATGGCCTTCTTGTACAGCCAATTCTACAACTTGCCGCCAATTGCTTCGCCGTAGAGATTAGTTTGTAAAAATTATTTTTTTAAAGGGGTTTGTGTTAAATTATTTTTTTCTTCTGCAATGGTTGTAAGTGTATTGATGCTAAGATTAAATTCAAAACCGATTAATACAACTAATGAATTAAGAAAGATCATAATCATCACTACCATTATAGTTCCTATTGATCCATACAAAATATTATATCTTCCGAAATTATTTACAAAGGCAGAAAAAGCAACAGTGGCAATAATGCTCAATGCAGTAGCTATAACGGCTCCCGGCGAAACCAACTTCCATCTTTTTGTGGTTGACGGCGCATATTTATAAATGAAAGCATACGAAAAAAAGATAAGCCCTATAATAAAAAACCATCTTCCATACAAAATAATGTGGCGTACATGCCTGTTGGTTAGCCCGATGAAATCAAGAAGATTTCGTTGCATCAGCAACAGGATTAAGCAAAGCATCAGCAAGCCAAAAAGAAAAATGGTAAGCTTAATGGCTATCCATCTTTTTTTTAAACCTTTAATTTTTTTAAAGCCTATATAATCTTTATTGAAAGAGCGCATTAAACCCATCACCGCATTCGATGCAAAAAACAATGATAAAATAAATGTAAAAGATATCAACCCGATTTTTGACCCATCAATAAATCCATCTACAAACTGAATGATGCCTTTATTGTTGGCATGTAAAGGAATGATATCGGTGATAAGCCCGTGCAACTGGTGTTTTAATGATCTTTTGGATACAAAAGGTAAATTAGGAATTAAAGTAAAAAGAAAAAGGCACGTAGGCGGAATAGCCATTATAAAGTTATAAGATATGGCTGCTGTTTTTTCAGTAAGATTGGGAACGCTGAAATTTTTACCGTAATATTTTAAAACATGAAATAATGAATTGCCCTGAAAGCCGGGCGGCGTCCAGCTTTTGCTTTTTTTTATTAAATAGGTAAGCGGGTGAATATTTTTAAATATGCTTTTTGCCTTTGTCAAAATACAGGATGCTATTTTTATAATTACATTTTAAAAATCTAAAGTAGTAATTAAAAATTATTGGCTGTCTTTTTTTGCTTTTAATAAACTATCAAGGGCATCGCGATAGGCTTTGGCATTTGCATTGTGTTGTTGAAATGTGCTTGCAAAATCAGATAATCCTCCTGAATTGGGCCTCGCAACAAAAAATAGATAGTCCGTTTCCGGCGCATTCAATACTGCATCAATCGTTTTTACGGAAGGTGTATTAATAGGGCCCGGCGGCAATCCGTTGTGAATATAAGTATTGTAGGGCGAAGCATAGTTCAGATATTTGTAATAAATTCTTTTCAGGTCAAAATCTTTCATAGCAAATTTTATCGTAGGGTCTGCAGCGAGTTTCATTCCTTTGCGCAAGCGATTAATGTAAACGCTTGCAATTTTTCCTTTGTCTTCAGCCCGGTTGGTTTCTTCTTCTACAATTGAAGCAAGTATGTACACCTGTGCTGGCGATAGTTTCAGCCGTTCTGCTTTTTTTATTCTTTCATCGTTCCAGAATTTTTGTTGTTCATTAAATAATTTTTTTAAAATATTGGTAACAGATGTGTTCCAATAATATTTGTATGTATTGGGTATAACAATGGTCATTACGGTATTGGTATCCACATCAAATTGCGAAACGGAATCATTGTTATTTAAAAAATTAATTATTTGCAAAGAATCCGTTTCAAAATTGTTTCCTATTTTTTGGGCAAGGTCTTCTTTGGTTCTCAATTTTGTTATAACAAGATTCACGGGGCTTTGGTGGGCGGAACGTAACATTCTTACGAGATTCACAAGGCTCATTCCATCGTTAATTTTATATTTTCCTGCTTTTACATTTTTATCGTATTGAACATACGCTGCTACTTTATCAAACCAAAAATTGCTTCCAATAATTTTATTTTTTTTCAAACTATCTTTTACCTGGCTGTAAGTGGCGCCGGTATGTACATAAAAATATTTTTGGTTGGATGCATGAATAGTTGGGCCAAAAAACATCCACGCAACGAATGCAATTATTATCAATAGAAATATGAATAGGAATAAAATAAATTTTCTGATTTTCATTTTAATATCGGCGATAGATTTTCAAAAATATTATTTTAAAGAAATAAAAAACCCTGCCATTTTTAAGACAGGGTTAATTAATAAGGCTAATAAATTATTTACCAGAATTTGTTGGTTGTTGAGTGGATGGCGTAGTAAGCGGCGCAGTATTGGCCGGTTGCTGTGCAGGTGTATTCACCGGCGCTTCATACATCTGATTATCTTTTACATTTCCACCGGAAGTGGGTATGAAGATGGCAGAAGTAAGGCATAAAATACCAATGATTGCAGCAAAAATCCAGGTGCCTTTTTCAAGCGCATCGGTTGTTTGACGCACACCCATCAATTGATTGCCAAATCCGCCGAGCGATGAAGAAAGCCCGCCACCTTTTGGGTTTTGTATTAAAACAATTAATCCTAAAATTATAGATGCAATGATAATTATTACTAAAAAAACTACTACCATATTAATTTGATTTTATACTTTCAATTCTGGCCGCAAAGTAAGCGCTTTTAGCGGGATTAATCAAACTTAATTTGCTAAACATTTCAATAGCTTTTTCCCTTTTATTTTGTTTTATCAACACTTCTGCCATGGCTTCGGTTAAAATTTCGGTATTAATATTAGATTCCTCTGCTGCATTTTGAATCAGCTTTTCATTTACAACAACATGCTCTTCTAATTTTGACGGATGCAGCTTCTTCATGCTTTTAAGCCATTGCGTAAAACTTTTCATTTGATTACCGAGTTTATCATTTGCGACGAGGTCTTCATTTATTTTTATTCCCTGCGATGCAAAATAATCAACTGTATGCAAAGGCTCAAATGCAATCGGTTCCGTTTGTAAATTATCAGTAACCACCTCTGATGGTTTTTCTTGCTGATGATTTCTTGAAGATAAATTTTCTTCCGAAATTATTTCTTCATTTACTTTTTCAATATTTTGATCGGGCAAGGTTTCATAAATATTTTGGGAGGCTGTTTCATTAATTTCATTATTCGTTTCAAGTGCATCTTCATTTTTTTCTAATGATACATTTTTGGATTCATCCATAAAATTTTGTTCAACAGAAATTTCTGCAGGAACATCATTTATAATTTCTGGGAGTAAATTGGGTTCTTCTACATTTTTAGCAATAATATTTTCATGCAGTTCTTTATTGTTATCGTAATGTAGCTGGAATTGCAACCAATGCGGATTATTAAAAAGCAGGGCCGTTTTTTTTGCCTGCTTTTCAAAATCAGGATGATGAATTTTTTTATAATGATACAGGAGTAAGAAAGATGCTAATGAACTTAAAGAATATTCCTTTGCATTTTTTTCGAGAGCGCTTGTATCTTTTGATACATTATCATAAAAATATTCTGAATAAAAAACTTTTTCATTCATAAAATAAATTTTAGGGCTTACCAGTTTGAAAATATTTTATTAAAAATGGCATCGGTAATATTTTTTACAATTTGATCGCCGAGCTGCGCTTCGGCCTGCGGCAAGGTAAGCTGGGCATTAAAATCGTAATTAGTTGTTACATCTGTTTCAAAATTTTTGGTATTGTCGAGTGAATTTTTAAAAATTAAATGAAAGGTTACATTAAGCCGGTTGGTATTGGCATTCTGCCCTGAAATGCCGGTGGTTGTTACACTGTAATCAGATAAATAACCGCTGATGTCGTAATGCGCATCATCATTGTTGGTTTGGCGCAGCCTTGTTTCTCCGATTATTTTTTGTTTTAATTTTTCTGTAATGGCGGGCGTGAGTTGTGGATTTACATAACGCGCTTTATTTTCAAAATAATTTACACGAAAAGTTTTTACCTCCGGCGGAATAGGAGATACATCTTTTGTAGAGTATTTGCAGGTGGCAAAGCTTAGCGTAAACAACAATAAGCCAAGAAATGCGGTGAGGTTTATATTTAATTTCATTTTTTTATTACACGAATTATACGAATTACACGAATTACACTAACGAATTACATAACCTTTTTAAATGTTTCGTTTTTTAAATGTTTCGTATAGCCGTTACCGTTAGATTTATTTAATTTATATCTTTCAATATTTTCGTTTTATTCATTTATATTATATTCTTTCAGCTTCCGGTACAAAGTACGCTCGCTGATGCCGAGGTCGCTGGATGCATCTCTTCTTTTGCCGCGGTGTTTTTTCAATGCTTTAATGATTAATTCTTTTTCAGCATCCATAATGCTTAGTGATTCTTCCACTTCATGATGTTCATCAATATTGTTATTGTTATTGTTGTTGTTATTAGTGTTTAGAACAACAGGCTGGTGGCCGATTTGAGGAGCTATATCGTTATGAAAATTTTCTAATAAGTTTTCATTTTTAAAATTTTGATTGGTATGTAATGCAGCAGGATTTTGCAATACTTCAAAAAACATTCTTTTTAATTCTGTAACATCTTTCTTTACATCAAAAAATAATTTATACAATATTTCTCTTTCATTATTAAATTCTTTTTGGTTGGCTGATGTATGTCCGGATGCAAGCACCGGCAGTCTCGTAAAATTGGTTTCCGGTAAAAATTTTGTTACCTGATCGGCTGTTACATTTTTATCATTGGTAAGCACTGAAATTTGTTCAGCAATATTTTTCAATTGCCGCACATTGCCGGGCCAAGGATAATTCATTAAAACATTTTTTGCTTCATCATCCAGCTGAACGGGAGGTGATTTATAGCGTTCTGCAAAATCAACTGCAAACTTTCGGAAGAGTAAATAAATATCTTCTTTGCGGTCGCGAAGCGCCGGAACCCTTATGGGCACGGTGTTTAAACGATAATACAGGTCTTCACGAAATCTTCCGGTGTGCGTATATTCCAGCAAATCTTTATTGGTTGCAGCAATTACTCTTACATCCGTTTTTTGCACTTTTGATGAGCCAACGCGAATATATTCGCCCGCTTCTAAAACACGAAGCAAACGGGCTTGCGTACCTAACGGCATTTCACCGATTTCATCTAAAAAAATTGTTCCACCGTTTACTGTTTCAAAGTATCCCTTACGGCTTTCAACAGCGCCGGTAAAAGAACCTTTTTCATGGCCGAATAATTCCGAATCAATCGTTCCTTCGGGAATGGCACCGCAATTCACTGCAATGAAAGGATTATGTTTTCGTGCAGAGAGTGAATGAATGATGTGTGAAAAAACTTCTTTGCCCACACCGCTTTCGCCATAAATCAATACACTTAAATCTGTGTTGGCAACCTGTATGGCAACATCGAGCGCATACACCAGCGCCGGCGAATTGCCTATAATCCCAAACCTGTTTTTTATTGATTGTTGATCCATTTAGTATTCTAATATTTTGGAAATATCATCTTTTAAAATTGGATTGCTTCCTTTACATCGAAAATATATTTCTGTAAATCATGGTTTAGCATAAATAAGTTTTTTTGATTTTTCAACTGATTTAATAAAATAAGGATTTTTTAATTTATTAGGAATTAAATCAACTTGTCTTTTTAATAAACTTTCTAAAGTTTCTTTTAATTCAAAAAAATTAGTAACTATATCAAAATCTCCTTTATCCCAATCAGGATAATCTTCTAAATCGAATTCATATAAAAAGTCAATATCACGTTGCACTTCCAAAAAGATATAATGATTTTAATTTATGCTTTTTGCACATTTCAATAATAAGAGGTAAATTATTTTCTACAATTTTAATCATAAAGTTTATTTTATTTTCCCTATCAATGTTCCTGCTGTACAACTTTCAATAAATACATTTGCATAATCGCCTTTTTGTAAATTATTAATTTTATGAAATACCACTACTTTATTATTGTCGCTTCTTCCATACCAATGCTCATTACTTTTTTTTGAATTGCCTTCTATTAAAACTTTTACTATTTTGCCCACTTCCTTTTGCATACTTCGTAATGATTGATTGCGATGCAAAGCCACAACTTCCTGCAATCGTTTCTTTTTTATTTCTTCAGGCACATCATCTGCAAAGCGCCGTGCAGCAAGGGTTCCCGGGCGTTCGGAATAAAAAAACATATAAGCCAGATCGTATTCACAATATTCCATCAGGCTCAATGTTTCTTTATGATCTTCGTCTGTTTCTGTACAAAAACCGGTTATTACATCGGTTGATAATCCGCAACCTGGAAGCAATTCTTTTATTCTGTTTACTTTTGAAAGATACCATTCACGTGTGTATGTGCGATTCATCATTTGCAAAATTCTTGTGCTGCCGCTTTGCACCGGCAAATGAATGTACTTGCAAATATTTTCATATTTTTTCATGGTAAACAAAACTTCATCTGTAATATCTTTGGGATGAGAAGTGGAAAAACGTACGCGAAGCAATGGAGATATTTGTGCAACTTTTTCGAGCAGCTTTGCGAAACTAACCACAGCATCTGTTGATGAATTTTGCCAGTAATAACTATCTACATTTTGTCCTAATAAAGTTACTTCTCTATATCCTTCAGCAAATAAATTTTTACATTCATTGATGATAGATTCAGGCTCACGGCTTCTTTCGCGGCCACGAGTAAAAGGAACTACACAAAAGGAGCACATATTATTACAACCACGCATAATGCTTACAAAAGCTGTAACGCCATTGCTGTTTAATCGTATAGGTGAAATATCGCTGTATGTTTCATCGCGGCTGAGTAAAACATTTACACCTTTTTGTCCGCTCTCTGCTTCTGCAATTAATGATGGCAACGAGCGATATGCATCAGGGCCAACAACTATGTCAACTAATTTTTCTTCTTCTAAAAATTTTGATTTTAATCTTTCTGCCATGCAACCCAGCACACCAATCAATAAACCCGGATTATATTTTTTTATACTTCTGAATTCGGTTAATCTTTTTCTTACAGTTTGCTCTGCCTTTTCCCGAATGGAACAAGTGTTTATAAAAATAATATCAGCTTCCTGGAAATTTGTTGTGGATCCAAAAGCGTTTTGATGTAAAATAGAAGCCACCACTTCACTGTCTGCAAAATTCATCTGGCAGCCATAGCTTTCAATATAAAATTTTTTTGTAAACAAATTGTTCAGAGCCGTTGCAAAAGCTTCGCCCTGCCTTGCTTCATCCTGTTTTTTATCAATGACTATATCCAGCATTTATGTTTTATTTTTTACCGGATGGCAAAGATAATAAATTAAAATACGGCGACAAGATGGCAGAAAGTTAATAATGATTTTTAAAACAGAAGTTAAGATCTTTAAAATAATAATAATAGATCATTTTTAAAATTATAATTTCACCAATTGTAATCATATGAATCAACTTATGACCTATCAATTCTTTGTTTTCACGGAACCCCGACAAGCATCTCCTTCAATTAAATTGGGAAATGAAATGATCCCGGATACATTTATACAGGATAATGTTTGGATTTCAAAATAATTTATGCATTATTCAATTCAGGAACGCGAATAGCCAGCCAGCTTTCTTTTACAGGAACAATCCATTCATTCATTAATTCTTTTTTGGTAAGAATAGTATTGTTGAAAAACAAAGTGTCTTTTGTAATGAGTTTTTTATCCAGAGAAATATTTATTTCTGATAAAGGCAATATTTGAATTCTTTCATTAATTAAAAATGCAAGCAATAACCTGTTGAACATATCAACGCCGAAATCTTTTTCAATATTTTTTATTAAGCGCACAGATGAATCGGTGCTGCATCCGCCCACGCCCGTAAGGGTTTCATCGGCCATGAAAATAATAAACTGTCCAAAAAAAACATTGGCAAAACCTTTTACATCTTCGCTATGGCTTTTCCAGTTTTCAACAAAATCTTTTAAAAGCGATTCTATCTGAATAGTTTCTGAATTTGTAAATGCACGATTGCTTTGATACACCCACACGCGTGAGCTATCATTAAAATCTTTGGGAATAAGGTCATGGAAATTAATATTCATCGTGCAAAATTACGAATGAATTTATTTAGATAAAAAAACCAATTTTTTTTTTTTTGATTAATTTGCTTTTCCCAATCTTCTTAAATAAGCTACGTGAGAAAGTATTGCATGACGCATTTTAGGAAACTCGATATAAGTAAGCCCGTATTCATTACAAGTGCGTTTAATAATTTTACTTATGGCAGGATAATGTATATGCGAGATGCGCGGAAACAGATGATGTTCAATTTGAAAATTGAGTCCACCTACAAACCATGAGATCAATTTATTTCCGGTTGAAAAATTTGCTGTGGTGGCTACCTGGTGCATAGCCCATTCATTTTCAATTTTACCTGTGGTGGTATTGATCAAAGGAAAATCAGTATGCTCCACCGTATGCGCCAGTTGAAACACAATGCTGATGATAAAACCGGTAACCATTGTAATAAGTAAAAAACCAACCAGCCATGTTACAAAACCTAACAACCAAATGGGCAATGCAACAAACATAAATGCATAAATTAGTTTTGCAGCCCAAAAAGAAATGTGTTCTCTTATTGTCATTTTTCTTAACACTACAGGGCCTATTTTTCCTGAAAAATATTTTTTATAATCAGAAAGAAATATCCACATCAAATGAAGCAAAGTGTATAAAAACCAAAAATAATAATGCTGAAATTTATGCAAGCGCAATCTTTTTTGAGAAGCGGCAAACCGAAGAAAGGGGCGGGCTTCTATATCATCATCTACGCCATCTACATTGGTATAAGTATGATGAATAATATTGTGTTTCATATTCCACATAATTGCACTGGCTCCCAGAAAATTTAAAGAAAAACCGGCCATTTTATTCAACACTTTATACTTGCTGAAACTTCCATGTGCGCCATCGTGCATTACATTAAAACCAATTGCAGCAGTGAGTACGCCAAAAACAATACATTCGGGTAACGCAATCCAAACTACGGGTGTAAAAAAAACAAGATGTATATAAATGAAAATATAACCAAGGCAAAATAAAAGCGCTTTAAAAAGCAAAGCATTATTACCAGTCATAGGTTTTTTATGTTCAGCAAAATATGCATTAACTCTTTTTTTAAGTTCAATATGAAAATCACCTTTGCCCTGGAGGAATTTTGGAGTTGTCATTATGTAAATATTTAAGCGTATGTATAACGCTGATTAAATTTTTTAAGTATCTTTTTGTATAAACGCATTCAATGTTTTTAATCCTATCATTTTTTTTGAAAGAAAACCTTCTGCATATTTTACCCCAATCATCCTGCCAAACATTTTTGAACGATTGATAACACTTTCTAAAAATTCAGGAGATGAAATATACGTTTGAGGCTCGTTTTTATTTGCCTGATGATTATGAAATTGAGTGGTGAATGCTTCTATTGCTTCAATTTTTTTATCAAAAACATCCGACACATCAATTACGAAATCGGGTTTGAAATATAAATCCTGTATGTAATTAAAAACATATTTAGGCCGCCATGCTGGTTGCTTTTTATTTTCATCATCGCTCGTTTCAATTTTTATTAATCCTGATAAAAATGCTGCATCCTGCACCAGTTGTGCCGACCTGCCGTGATCGGGATGGCGGTCGTCGGGAGCATTGCATAAAATAATTTCGGGCCGGTATTTTCTAAGAACTGTTATTATCTTCTTTTTATTTTCTTCGTTATTTAAAAAAAAACCATCAGCCATTTTAAGATTATCTCTTATTTCTATTCCTAAAATTTCAGCGGCATTCTTTGCTTCTTCTTTTCGTGTTGCTGCTGTTCCTCTTGTGCCTAATTCGCCTTTAGTAAGATCAACAATTCCTACTTTATTTCCATTATTTTTTTCAACAAGTAACGTACCGGCGCAGCTTAATTCAATATCATCGGGATGAACGCCAAAAGCTAACAGGTCTAATTTCATTTGTGAAAAAATAAATACAGAGAAAGATTAATTTTTTGAAGTGCAAAGGTACACAAAAAAGAAGTATGATGATGTTTCATTAGCGTTAAACTAAAAATTGTGAAATTCTGAAAGAGGTTAAAATTTGTTGCGAATTTTTTTTAGTTTTGGAAGATGTATAAAATAAAACATTTTATTGAATGGCAGGTTTTCGGCGTTTGCACAGCAATAGGGGAGAAGATGGGCATTGCCACATCCGTTATCAGGAAATATTTTATTTATATTTCTTTTTTAACGCTCGGCTCGCCGGTAATTATTTATTTGTTTTTTGCCTTCTGGATGAATATTAAAAATTATATTCAAAGATCGCGTCGCAATCCTGTGAGGTATTGGTAGGCTAACTGCGTTTAGGCGTTACCGTTAGTTTTTACATCATTCTTTTTCGTTGGATAAATTAAGCAAGTTGCCTTTTTTCCAGGCTTTGTATTCGAGATTATAATTTTTTTTATTTTGCTTTGTGAGGTGTGCGTCATCTAATGTTATAAGATCCGGGCTGCCGCCATTTACCCATGCCGTGTACCAATAATCAGCCACATCTTGTATAGAAAGCTGCAATTGTTTTTCTACCATTCCATGCAAGGAGTCATTAAATTGCCTGGCATATTCTGCTGAAAAAACGGGTTGATTATAGGATAAAATATTTTTTCCTGATGCATCTTTTTCATACATATTATCTGAAGTAAAATTTTTTCTTACTTTTTTTTCATCTGCCAGCAACATATCCTCAAGCGAATGCGTATGGGCTACAATTTTCCAGGTTTCTGCAGTAACATCTTTAATGTATGAAGCGTTGGCTGTTTTAAAATTATAGTTGTTTCCGAACAGTTCTGGTATTTGCGATTCCCATAAAGCGTGCACTCCTTTTTGGTTGGTGAATTGTCCATTATAATTAGAAGCAGTATGCAAAGGCATGTGTGCATCGCCAATGTAATGAGCCACCTCGGCTGATAAAAATAATATCTCGGATTTATTTTTTCTTTTAAATGCCATTGTAAGTTTTTCCATTACATCCTGAATGTACCAGGGAAGAATACCTTCTTTATTCAAAAAAGAATTCTCGTATTTTTCATTCGCTTCTTTGGAAGTTTTAGGAATTTCAGAAATAGGAGAGTGAAAATCTTCAATATCAATAAAATGTCTCGGGCTTTCGTTTTTATCATTTAAAAGCGCTCGCCGCAAATCCGGTATCACGGCGCTTTCTGTAATAAAATCAATATGATTGTAATAAAATTTTCGCATGGCCTCAGGCAATGCAAAAACGGCTGCACGGTTAATGTGTTTGTGGCCCCATGCGCCCCATCCATACAGTAAGGGAATGCTTCCGGTAATAAACAGCATGATAAATACTGCTGCAATAAGTTTTGATTTCAAATTATAAAAATTAGGTATAAAAATAGGAGATATTTATAAACGATTTTAATTTTTAATGTTATTCCACAAAACTAAAGCTGTACAAAGTGAGTAATTTTTTTTAATATAAATTGACAGGATTAAGTATTTGGGAATTTTACAAACATGGTTAGATTATTTATTTCAAGTCCCAGAGGGACTTTTGATGGGTAGAAAATTTTTTTCAACAAATTGTACGAAACGTTCCGAAGGAACGTCTGGCGCAATGGTACAAGAAAAAGTATTTGTTTTTTTGAGCAAAAAATTTAAACAAGACTATACTTTAATTATTAATAATTAATTAATCCTATAAATTAATAATGAATAAAAAAATTTCGAAGAAGAAAAAAATTAAATAACAAATTAATAATCATTGCCGGGTTTCGCAGCTTTTGTTGATGCCGCTTTTGATTTATCTGCAGCATCTTTATTTATTTTTTTATTTACATCACTATTTTTTTCATGAGTTTTTGAAGTATCTTTTTTAAACTCATCCATCATATTCACCGGGCCTATTATTTTTTTATTTTGAGAAGAATTGTTATTTGATTGGGCTTTGCCAAAATCAGATTCTACAGGAACATTTGGCGTATTATTTTCATAATCGCTTTCATCTCCGTTATTCTGTTCAGGCGCAAAATCGTTGCCCTGTCCTTCTTTCACGATGTTTGAAAAATTTTGATCAGCATAAATCGGATCATTATTAAGCTCTGCAGGTTTTTGAAAAGTTGCTTTGGGGTCAATGCCGAGTTTTTTGTCAGCATACACTTTTTGCATAAAGAAAGCCCATTCAGGCATAGCCATATCATTACCGCCATTCGTCCATCCATTTCTTAAATGCAAAAACGGATCATCGCAACCTACCCATGCGCCGGCAAGCAATTGAGGAGTATATCCCATAAACCATCCATCCGTGTTTTCATCGGTGGTTCCAGTTTTACCACCCATATCGCTGGTTATATTATATTTCCAGCGCATAGCGCCACCAGTGCCATAGTCAACAACACCCTGCATCATTTTATACATAGTATAAGCATCCACTTCACTTATTACCTGCTTTGATTCGGATTCAAAAGTTTGCAATACATTGCCATTTTTATCTTCTATTTTAGTAATAATAATTGGCTCTGTATTAAAGCCGCGATTGGGAAACATGCTGTAAGCCCGCAGCATTTCTATCAGTTGAATATCTGCAGTGCCCAATGCAATGGAGGGAACAATAGGTATATCACTTTTAATACCGCAAAGATGAGCAAACTCTGCTGTCTTTTTTGGTCCAATCCGGCTCATTAAATCCCATGCGCCAACATTGAGCGATTTTGCAAGACAATAAGCCAATGTGCCGCCAGCGCCTGAAAAAGTTTTATTGTTTAAAGTAATAGACTTGCCGCCCAGCGGGCTTTCGGGAGTAAGGCCTGCATCGGTAATTGCAAGCGTATATAAAATGGGTTTAAATGTAGAGCCTACCTGCCTTGCAGCCGTTACATGATCAAATTTAAACCATTTAAAATCTATACCGCCCACCCAGGCTTTTACTTCGCCTGTAACGGGGTCCATCACTGCAAATGCAGTTTGCATCATTTGTTTGAAATATTTTATAGAATCAATTGGCGTCATCACTGTGTCGGTTTCGCGTTTTGAATTCCATGCAAATACTTTCATTTTCACCGGCACATAAAACGATTTTTTTATATCAGCATCACTGATGCCTTCTTCTTTCATATATTTCCACCGGTCGCTTTCATGCATGGCCCGGTTCAAAATATCTTCATGTCCTTTCCATACATTTTTTGGTAATTGTTGGTTGAACCTCCTTTGCATATTGGCCATGTGTTTTATTACGGCTTGCTCTGCAAACAATTGCATTTTGGGATCAATGGTGGTATAAATTTTTAAACCATCTCTGTACAAATCATAATTTTTTCCGGTGGTCGGGTCTTTATGATTTTTACACCAGTCAATTAACTTTTTGGTTAATACAGATCGGAAATATGGAGCAATGCCAAGGTTCTCATCTAATTTTTTATATTTTACTCCCAGTGGTTTTTTCTTTAGCATTTCTGCTTCAGATGCTGAAAGAACATCATTAGTTACCATTCGGTCCAAAACTAAATTTCTTCTGTCTGTTGCAGCTTGCGGATGTCTTGTAGGGTCGTATTGGCCGGGGCCGCTTAGCATGCCTACTAATAAAGCCGCTTCATCTGTTGTTAAATCTGATGGATCTTTATGAAAATATACACGCGATGCATTTCTTATTCCATACACATTGAGCCATGAAACCCGGTTGAGATATAATGCTAAAATCTCTTGTTTGGTAAAATTTTTCTCGAGCTTTAATGCCACAATCCATTCTTTTAATTTATCTAAAACTCTTTTACCAAACCAACCGGAACCTTGTCCTAAAATGTTTTTTGCTAATTGTTGGGTGATGGTGCTGCCGCCCCCTTCGCGGCCAAACCCTTTAATGGCGCGGCCTATGGCGATTGCATCAATACCAGAGTGATCATAAAACCGTATATCTTCTGTAGAAATAAGCGCATCAATTACGTGTTTTGAAATATCTTTAAAATCAACCGAACTGCGATTCTCAGTATAAATTTTTCCCATCAAAGTAGTTCCATCATTTGCATAAATTTCTGATGCAAGATTGGCTTGTGGATTTTCAAGCTCTTGTAAAGAAGGTAATTTTCCAAACAAGCCAAACCATGCTGAAGCGAATACAATTATTCCCAACGCAATACCTCCCAATACCAGCGTCCATAAAATTCTTACAGCAGGTTTTACTTTTTTGTTTTTGCCTGAAGTATTTTTTTTATTGGAATTATTATTTTGCATTTTATTTTTTATGAAAGGGTAAGAATTTTTTTGTTTTAAAATTTGCCCGGATATTTTTTATTCAAAAGATCAATATAATTCTGCAGATTTTTATTTTGCTTTAATAAATCAAGATTTGTACCGGATATAATATAAAAAGAATATTTTGCCGCAGGCAGCCATGATACCTGAACGGGAGCGGCTCTCCTTAGGTTATCCATGTATTTGATGGCATCATCTGCTGTTAAAAATTCAGTGAAGATTAAAAGCGTTCTGTCTTTATCCAATGTATCTTTTGTAATTTCTATTTTTTGATTATAAAAATTTTCACTGTTATATCTTGTAAAAGCATTTCGTGCTTCGGTGCTGTAAACAGGATCTACTTTAGTAAGCACCATCATTACATATTGTGTAGAAAGCGGGTCTATTACAAACGTTCCGTTACTTACTGGCGGCGGCGCTTTTTTAGAAGAATCAAGATACACCTTGCCGGGAACTATTACTGTGTTCTGAGGCTTTACATTTTTAAGCATGTTAGTTGTATCTTGTTGTATTCGTTTTATAATTGAAGGATTATCATAAACAATTATTTGAGAATCTTCTTTATCACGTACTACATTCAGCTTCGTTAAATAACTTTCAATTTCAGGCCTTCTTTTTAAAACATCAATCATCGTAACTGCTTTTTCTTTCAGCGGCGATTGAGGATATTGGTTAATGATCTGTTTTAAAATATTGATAGCAACACTGTCTTCTTTTTGTTTTATATAATAAACTGATTCGATGTAAAGCAATTGCGGGCTCCAGTAATTGGCCCCATACAGGCTATCGGCTTTTTGCTTTTCTGCTACGGCTTGTTCAAAATTTCCTTCAATAAAAAGATTATAAATGTCTTCATATCTTTTGGTAGCGGCAGGGTCTTTTTTAGATGGTTCCATGGCTTCGGGATGCAAAACTAATTGAGTGAATTTACTTTTATCAAACTTATGAATGAGTAAATTTTTATAATAATCAGCTTTTGATATATCACCTAATTTTCTATAACAATAAGAAAGATTCAAATACAATTCACCGGCATACAAGCTATCAGGAAAGCGTTGCAATGATTGTTGATAAGCATCCACAGCAGCGCTATAATCTTCTAATAAATTCTGATATTCTTTTCCTAATTGGAACAATGATTTCGAAATTTTGTTATTCGATTCGTTCAATTTTTCTTTGGTTAAAGGAACATTTGCCAGAAGCCCTTCTACCGAAAAATCGGTTTGTTCAGGAGCAGAAACCATATTTGTATTTGTAGGCGAAGCCAAAAGCGGATCGGAACTTTGATTATTATTTCCTGCACTATCAGTTGGATTTATAAATGTATTGGTATTGCCTGCATTCGAAATTAAATTGCTTGTAACCGAAGCCCGGCGCCAGTTATCAATGTTTTGCCTTTTTCCCCATTTCTGTTTAAACTGAGTATATCCCTGCGACTTTAATGCAGTATTATAAAAATACCATTCTCCATTTGCGCTGGTTACATTTCCAAAAATATCGGAAGATGCATGTTTCGAATCAAAATAATTGGATGCTGAATTACCCTGTACGTCTTCATCTTTAATACCTTGTTGTTTTCTTAATTTTTTTGAAAGTTTTTTTATGAATGCATCTCTGTCTGCCGGCGCCATTGCAGCTATTGCCTGCAGGCTGTCTTCTCTTTCAATAATATTTATATTGGCAACTATTGCCGATAAAGCTTTTTTTCTTTCTTGTATTTGAGCCACGTTACTAAGAGATGTATCGCTTAATTGAAGACTATCGTAAAATGCATAAGCGTCTTTATATTTTTTTTGCTTATAACTTATTTCTGCGAGATTGAGAAAAGCTTTATTTTTAATAGAAATATTTTCGCCATTATAAAAAGTACTTTTTTTATAGAAAAAAACAGATGCAGTAGTATCAGGTTTCAGCATGGCCAATTGCGCTGCGGAAAAAAATATAATATCGCGATAAGGTTCAAATTTATCTTTTTTCGATAAGCGCAACAGCGCCGCGATGCTTTTATCAATTTCAGCAGGGTCATGGCTTTTGAGCATCTTCGCTTCATTAAGATTAGCATAAATATCCATTAATGGGTCGGTGGTAAGATGCTTCGCTTTATCATAATAGGCAGATGCCTGAGCCTGCTTGTTAGTAATTTCAAAAAGTTGCGCTATTAAAAATTCGCGCCTTGCTTTATCTTGCGCATCTGCAACATTGGGCAACGAATTGATGAGATGAGGCAACGTGCTATCGTACATTTGTTGTTGAAAAAACCAGTAAGCGCTCATTTCTTCAAGCGCAGGTTGCAAGCGTTCAGGAAAAGCCGGATCATTTTGCAAAGTGGTAATAAGCCCTGCCGCTTCGCCGGTTTGGTTCATATCAGTTAACGTTCTTATTTGCCATATAAAAGCATCGTTACGGCTCGGCGGCCTGGTAAATACTTTATCAATAATATTTCTGTCTTCTTTGCTCGAAACACTGATGGCGCTGTTTTTAGCATTATCATTGGTTCCTACAATTAATTGGTCATCTTCATCTTTTTTCTTGCGCGGAAAAAGATTATAATTAATAAATTGAAAAGTCATGTATGCCGAATCAAAATCTTGTTTCAAATAATACGCTTCGCCAATGAGCAGGTATAAATTATCTACCCAATTGCTTCGCAAATCGTGCAATAAAATTCCGGCGGTAGCTTTATAAATTACAGAATCAAGATCCGTTTTTTGGCTGGCGGTATTCGCTAACGAATAGCCGTAAAAAGGCAATAGCTTTGTATAATCATCTTTGTTGGCAAGGCGCCCCCGCTCAATAATCTCGTTTATTTTATTATTCGCGTTGTAAAAATAATTGTAGTGCGAAACGGTGTTTTGAATAAATCTTCGCGGAACGGTAAATTTCTTTTCGCCGGTTTTCTCCGACTTTAAAGTTTTTGTTTTAAACTTTTCGGGTTTATCTTTTTCAAGGTCAATAGTTATTTTTCCTAATTGAGCATACACATCCGGCAATAAAAAAAATAAGAACAATACAACGGATAACAACTTCAGGATGCGGGGGTTCATTTGAATATTTAAATTTTTTTACAAAAGCTCAATGAAAACGTAATTGGTTTGTATATGAAACTTCTATTTTGCAAAAATATTTTAAAAATACGGTTATTTTGATCTATTATTCTATTTATTGAATACTCCTTATTATTTTTAACAACCTAAAAAAATAATATGCCGTTGCAGGGCAATAATACCTCTTTAAAAAGATTGCGAAGCCGTTACCGGCTTGTAGTAATGAATGAAGATACGTACGACGAAGTGGTAACTTTCAAGCTCAACCGGCTAAGTGTATATATTGTCCTCAGCACTTTGTTTGTAATATTGGTGGGGCTTACTGTTGCGCTCATTGCATTTACACCGCTTAAATTATACATACCGGGTTATGGCGAAGCGCAAAAATCAAAACAATATGAAGTGCTGAAAATGAAAGCCGATTCAATAGAGCTTAATCTTATAAAAAAACAACAATACATTGATGATATTGAAAAAGTTTTGAAAGGAAATGTGATACCGCCGGATACAACAACACTTAAATTAAAAAATTTTGAAAAAAGCAGCGATTGATTTTGTGATAAAATTCAATTTAAAAATAAAAATATTGGATTAAGTATTTTTGAAAATGTATCATAAAGAGGGCAAAGAAAACGCAGCCGTTATTCATAATTTAACCGAAAGCACCCCAACTCGTTCTCGTTTGCAATGTGGACGCAATGATAATAACTAACTATGCTCTAAAATTTTTAAAAATAATTTTCAGTTTACAAAATAATACTTCCCGTGTACACACTATCGCTCGCATTCGTTTCATCTGCGCTGATGAAGCCCATCCATGTTTCGGCAATACCTTTCATTTGGTTCATTTCAAGTATCGCTTTGCCATCCTTTCTTATTGCATCGCTTATTTGGTAAACAGCTTCTTTGTTTTCGGGAAAATAGGTTGCCATCAGTACTTTATCATTTTCTTTAGCAGTGCCTGTGCCGGTATTATCCGCCCAGTTAAATACAATATTTCCGCCGCCATTTACCAATGCTGATGCCTGCAAGGCCGGCGGCAACATACCTCTTGAAACAAGTACTAATGGGTAAGACAATTTCAATACAGGATTTTGAATAATTGCCTGGTTCATTATAGCGCTGGTAGCGCGGTTGTATCCGGTACTTGTGGCGCCATTTGCCGCAAAGCTTTTATTAAAAAACCCTGAGCCTGAAAATGGTTTTGTAAATTCATTGCACAATTTTATTTTTTGCTGTTGCAATATTCTTGCCTCACTTTTAATATTGTCTTTGCGCCTGTGCCTGCTGCGCATAAGGCTCACACCATTTCTGGTATAGCCGGTTACAGTGCCTACGGTGCCTGTAAAACCTCCATTAATTCCATTTATAATTTTTGCCATAAAGATTTTTATAAATAGCTTCTTATTTTTTAAAGCATGGTTGATAATAAAAATAAACGACCAAAAAACTTTTTTATTATGTAAATTATTCGATTCATTGGATCGAATAGGTATCGAATATATAGCGGATATATATCGCAGATAGAGAGATGAAAGTAGGAATGAAATAAATGAAATTGTATTTTTTGTGGTTATGAATATTTTAGATATTGATTTATAGAAAGAAATATTGAATGTAATTAAGACTACATGTGGTTTTTACGGTGCTGATGCATAGGACTTTTACTCGATTTTAAAAAGGGAAAAATAAATTTTGATAAGTTTTTAAAAATAATTTTTGTGTTGAAATTCTTACTGCTATTTATTTACATAATAATAAATTCTAAAAAAATGTTTCTGAATTAAATTTTTTCGGTAAAAATAAAAACAGTTCTCCATTGCAAATATCAAATACTCTTTTTATGTTAGCTAAATATTTATAAAGCTTTCTAAAAAGCTGTTTATGAAATTAATAAGAATACCTCTTTTTATTTTTTGTATTGCTTTATCCTTTCATTCTTACTGCCAGGTTGAAGAGTCGACGTTAATAATTCAAAAAGTACAAATAAAATTATTGATAAAATAAAAAGCTTAGTTGTATGATAAAAATTTTATTCAATTTGTTTATTCTTTTATACTTCTATATTCCTTTGCATTCCCAAAATTTACAAGATTCTGCAATCAATGCTAATATAAAAACATATTATCAATTAGCTGTTCAATTTAAAGATGGAAAGAAGTTGTCAATAAATTATGACTCGGCATTTTATTACTTTAAAAAAGCAGCAGCGTTGGGAGATAAACAAAGTATATATGCAATTGGATACATGTATTTTAAAGGACTGGGGTGTAAACAAAATTATGATTCAGCGGCTGATTTTTTTTACAAGGGAGTAAAAATTCAGAAAGATAACAGTCTTTATTTTTACGGATTATGTTGGCGCAATGGATATGGAAGGCCCAAAAACGAGGACAGTGCTAAATACTATCTCTCAAGATCTGCAGGCCTTGGATATCGCCAAGCCATGATGGAACTGGAATCGAAAACTGCTTAATGATGCCAATGGCTTAGCTACTGAAGTAACTAATGCATATAACAGTGTAACTTATCCTAACACTTCAACCGGTTTTGAATTGCTTACGCAAACACATTACGATGATTATAGCAATCTGCCTACGAATAGTCCTTCTGGCTTAACTGCTACTTTTCAAACTACATGGAATTCAAATTTTTTATCCACTAATTTAAGCGCACTACCATACCCTGTAATGCCAATGCAGGCGAGTACCTATCTTCCGAAGGGGATGGTAACATGGGCACAGGCTGAAGTATTGGGCACAAGCGGAGGTACTTACCTGACTTCAGTAAATATTTATGATGAAAAAGGAAGAGTGATACAGGTACAATCGCAAAACTATAGTGGCGGCATTGATATTACCACTACACAATACAACTGGGCGGGGCAGCAACTGGCAACGGTTCATAAAGAACAAAAGGCGGGAACCAATGCGCAGACAACTATTACTGTAAGCAGAACCTATTATGATAATTTAAACCGACCGGTTAAAACCACGAAGCAAATACAGAATACTCTCGTAAGCAGCAATGCACTTACTGCGGAAAATAATATTTCCCAAATGCAGTATGACAAGTTGGGTGAGCTGGAAATAAAAAATCTTGGTAATACTAAAAGTGGAACCAGTTATACTTCTACGCCCTTAGAAACTTTGAATTACGATTATAATATCAGGGGCTGGTTGTTGGGAGTAAACAGGGCTTTTGTAAGGGATTTATCTACTGCCAGCAGCGGCACCAATAGCGGTGAAACATTTACCACACCACCAAGCTATAGTGCCGGTAATTACTTTGGTTTTGAACTCGGATATGATAAAGCTCCTACGGTCGGCAGCTCATCCTGGACGGGTTCGATACAATATAACGGCAACATTACCGGTATGATATGGAAAAGTGTGCACGACGGGCAAATCAGAAAATATGATTATAGCTATGATAATGTAAACCGGTTGTTGACTGCAAACTTTACACAATATACCGGAACAAGCTTTAATCAAACTGCTGGCATTAACTATACAGTTAATGGATTAGGGTATGATGCTAATGGCAATATCACAGGCATGACCCAGTATGGATTAGCCGCCGCCACAGCCACTACGTCCGTTGCAATTGACCAATTAACATACACTCCCATTACAGGAACTAATAAACTGCAAAGCGTAAGTGATGCAGCTAATGGCAACACACCAGCTTCTGGTACAGCGGGTTATTTGGGGGATTATCATTATGCATCAGGTTCAAGTTCGGGAGCAGTTTATATTTATGATAATAATGGGAATTTAACAAGTGACAATAATAAGCATATAAATAACATAACTTATAATTATTTAAACTTACCACAAACAGTAACTGTTACCGGTAAGGGAACCATAACCTACACTTATGATGCAGCAGGAGATAAGTTACAAAAGCAAACCGTAGAAGGAAGCACCACTACAACAACATTGTATGGCGCAGGAACTATGTATATAAATAATGTATTGCAATTTATTGCACATGAAGAAGGAAGAATAAGGGTGAATAGTTCGAGCAGCGGTTACATCTTTGATTATTTTTTAAAAGATCATTTAGGTAATATTAGAATGACAATAAGTGATGATAATAATTTGGCCAATCCTTTACTTGAATCTCAATCGTTTTATCCGTTTGGTTTATTACAAACAAATATCAGTAAACAAGTAGCAACAAATCTGCATAACAAATTCTTGTATAATAATAAAGAGCAGCAAAAAAACGAGTTTGCTGATTTAAGTGGTCTCGAATGGTACGATTATGGTGCAAGAATGTACGATGCACAGATTGGGCGATGGATGAAACAAGATAACAGTGCAGATTTTTACTTTGGCACATCCCCTTATGTCTATGCTTTAAACCAGCCAACACAGGCAGTTGATCCAGATGGTGATCTTGTAATATTTATTAATGGATTTACTTTTGATAACAGTCAACTTGGAAATTCAAGTTATTGGCGACATACTTTTACAAGGAATCAAATTGTTAGCTCTCAATCTAACGGTGTTAGTAGTTTTGGTGTTCCTTTAAGTAATGATGAATTTATTACAACATATGTAAAACAAGTCAACTTTGATGAAGAAGTGATGAGTCAATTAAATGACCATCATTCAATTTACAAAGACGGATCAATTGGAGGATGGAAAAGTCTTTTTGACGCTGGTTTTAGTTTTGATGCCAACAATAGATACAGAATTGGAAATATTCAAGGAAATGCAGATGCAAAAAATATTATTGCAAGTTTGGCTAGAGACAAAAATGGCAATATAGTTGAATCAATTAAAGTGATTACACATAGTATGGGAGGAGCATATGCAAAGGGTTACATCAAGGCTATATTAGTTTATGCGAAAAAACATAAAATAGAAGGCGTGAAAATTGATTTTGAGGCTGACTTTGCACCGCTTGAACCAAAGGATCAAAAAGCTATAAAAGACAAAAGTATGGGCAGTACCTTACAATTTTCACATAGCAATGATGCGGTTGCAGGAAATAGTTCCATGGAAAATGCAGATCAAATTAATACATCTAATGATCCTAATCAAGGGCATTCTATTTACGATTTTGAAAATCAAATTTCAAAGCTACCTTCTGGCAAATACAAAGTTGTCAATGGGCAAATAATTCCTGAATAATTAAAAAACTTTATGAATAAAAGATTTATTGTTATAGGCATTGCATTACTGATCTCAGTTTTATTTCTCTTCTATGTTATTAAACCAAATAATGGATTTAATTTAATTTTTTATTCTATTCATGAATTAATATCTCCTGGAGGCAAAGGGGAATTTGCATTTATTAGAACATGCGACATTTTATTCAGCATATTAATATTTTTTTTAAGCTATAAACTTATAAAAATATTCTTTAATCGAAATAGAAAATAGATTTCGGTAATCCTACACAAATGTTGTTATATTCTTGCTCTGATTATAGGTAATGTATCAGAAATGTTGTTTTGATAAACTCTACGTTGAAAGCATAATAAATAAAGAATTTTAAAAAGAAAACAATAATTATTTTGGACAACTTAAAGGTTGTCTTTTTTATTTTATACCTTAAAACCCAACTCTAATGCAATCAAATATTACTTCATGTACCAGATATGTTGGTGATAAAGTTTCATGCAGGTACTGTAATGAAAATTGCATTAAGCACGGTATGTTTTCAGGCAAACAGCGTTTCAGATGTGGGAGCTGTAAAAGAACTTTTATTAAAAGCTATACTTATAATGCCTGTAAACCTGATACCAGCAAATGGATAAAAAATTTAATAAAAGAAGGCTGTGGTATAAGAAGCATTGGCCGCTTATTAAAAATATCTGTTACCACTGTATTAAAACGTATTTTAATTATTGCTAAAAATATTCATAAACCAATAATGATAATAGGTAAAAGATATCAGGTAGATGAAATGCGCACTTTTTATAAAAGCAAAACAAGATTGCTTTGGATTGTATATGCCTTACGAAGCGATACAAAGCAAATTGCAGACTTTGCGGTAGGAGCAAGAACCATTAAAACATTACAAAGAGTTATTGATACTTTATTATTATCGGGCGCTGAAAAAGTTTATACAGATAAACTTCATTTGTATAAATATATTATTCCTTGTGAAATTCATCAATCGAAAATATACAATACCAATCATATTGAAAGAAAGAATCTTACTTTGCGCACGCATTTAAAAAGATTAAGCAGAAGAACAATATGTTATTCTAAAAGCATTGCTGTATTAGTTGCCTGTTTGAAAATTTATTTCTGGAGTTAAAAAAGAAATTGCTAAGAAACCAAATAACTAAAGGTTGCAATCACATTGGATACGCCTAATTTTTTCCAAATGCTATTCTTGCCCACTACCGTATTTTCTTTAAGTATGGCAGCTATTTCCTGCCTGAAAAAATAAGATTTGCCATCGTTTAAAGTAGTATAAGATAATTTACCCTCGTTACGCATGTTATAAATTGTGCGGCGTCCTATTCCCAATTCTCTTTGTATGTCTGCAACATCCATATAAATATCATTGAATCTTACTCCTGGAGGAATTACATACATAAAATCTTTTTCATCACTTTCTGTTTTGCTCAAAGAGAAAGAAGGGTCTTGTATTTGTTGCTGCTGTTTTTTCATTGTAATCAGTTGAATTGGTAATTAGTTTTGGAATAGCAGGTAATTAATCACTTTAAAATAATAATTTTTATTGTAATAACAAATAAGATGCATAGTTTTTTGAAGGTTTTGCCCAAACGGAAATAAAGGAATTGAGCAGTATTGCATGGAAAAGCATGGTAAAAAGATGTATGTAGTATTGGTAAAGAATTGAATTTTACGGTAAAATTTACCAAGCGAAAATATCATAAGAATAAAGCCCGTTATGTTGCTGGTGTATGCCGGTGTACATTATTTGCAGGCAAAGCATACAATACGGTTTCTTATTTATTAAATTTTTAAAATCCATTTATTATGGCAACATTTGAAAAAGGAATTTTAGGTGGTTTTTCCGGCAAGGTTGGCTCTGTAGTAGGCGGTAACTGGAAAGGAATAGACTATATGCGCAGTAAGGCAAACAAGCGTAGTTTTATCCCTTCCCAAAAGCAACTGGAGCAGCAATTAAAATTTGCGCTTATTATGCGCTTTTTGCAACCTATGGCAGGCTTACTGGCGATAAGCTTTAGTGATTTTGCTATCCAGAAAACGGGTATCAACAGCGCTTTTGCTTATAACTTTGCCAATGCTATTACTGGTGTATTTCCCGACTTCGCAGTGGATTATTCAAAAGCGTTGGTGAGCAGGGGATTATTACCCAATGTGCTGGGGCCTACGGTAATTTCAGGAGCAGGCAGCATCGTTACCTGGAGCTGGACTGATAACAACAGTTCAG
>JAICZH010000053.1 GCA_025933775.1 Chitinophagaceae bacterium | reverse complement strand
GCATTTCCGGTTTCTGCATTATAAGAAAAAGTTTGCCGGCTATCATCTCTGGTAGCATTATATTGTTGTTGCAAATTTCCATAAGCTCCAATTCGTATATGACCCTTTTTTATTTTAAATGCATATTGAATTCCTGCATCTAAAAAAACGCCGCCAAAATGAGTAGTTGTTTCGTAATTAGACGAATAAAAATATTGTGCAGAATCGTTGGAAATAGAAAGCTTGGTGCTATAATCTTTTAATCCAAACAAATAACCGGTATTAAAGCCAATGCTGAAATTTTTTAAACGCAATGCTGTTCCAATAAAAGCTTTATTAATTCCTCCGCTTCCTTCATAAATGGTAAGTGTGCTGTCGTTTGAAATATTTCCGTTGCTGCTTATTTTATAATTGATATGGGTTACCGGTTTCAAACCAAAAACAAAAGCCCAGCCGGTTTGATTTTTAGTAGCTTTTTTATTTCCGCTCAATAAAGGAAATCCAACTTGCACATCAGAAATAATTCCATTTTTTGATTTATAAGTTCCTACAGGATTCTCACTTTTAATAACTCGCCCATCATATTCCACTCCTACATCTAACGTTGTTAATATCAAATTTCCATAAGAAGCAGGATTAACAGAATTGATAGTGGTAGGATCGCTGAATGCAGCAGAAACCCCGCCCATCCCACGGTTTTGAATATTACCTGTTGGAAGAAGGTTGCCTACGCCATATCTTGAATAAGGAGAATTTTCCTGAGCAAAACAAATTACAGGTAATAAAAAAAACACTAAACAGCTAAGTTTATATTTTGGTATCATGATTGATTTCACTAATTGCATACAGCCCCTTAAATATTAAATCAGGGTCGGCAAATATCTTGTTTTTAATATGACGGGCAAAATAGCTTGCATCCCCGCCGGTTAAAAGCACGTTAAAGTTGGTGAACTTATCTTTGTATAAATCAATAACGCCATCTATCTCCGTTGCCATGCCCATTATTACCCCACTTAAAATATTGGTTCGCGTATCATAACCAATCAATGGAAAATTTATATCCATAATTTTTGTGTCGGATTTTATTAATGGAAGTTTGGCTGTGTATTCATGTAAAGATTTAAAACGCATTTCCATTCCCGGGGAAATGCTGCCACCAAGAAAGCTATTGTATTTATTTATAAAATTATAAGTGATGCATGAGCCAAGCCCAATCACCAAATTATTTTTTCCTTTATAAAAATAAACGGCTGCAGCAGCAAGCGCCAGCCTGTCGGCACCAATGGTTTCGGGCTTGCCAACCGGTGTTGTAAAAGGTAAAATAGTTTGAGAACTTAATTTATGAAATGAAGCTTTTTCTGCAAAAATTTTTTCAATATCAACATTGTGATCAATAACTGAAGATAGAATTGTTTTTTGCGGAACGTATTTTTTTAATAATTCTTCAATGGTTGAATTGTTGTCATCAGGCAAAGAAATTATTTCAACCAAATTATCATTTAGAAATACGCCGCATTTCAGCCGTGTATTTCCAAAATCAAAACAAAGTGTTGTTGTATTCAAAATAAACCTATTTCAGTTTTGAAAATATTGCAATTTTTTTTAAGTTTTTTTTGAAATTAATTTCGTTTAACCTTCACCGTTAGTTAGTATATCTTTATAATCTAAAATCCGATTTGTATTCTTCACATTCCCCTTCGGGATTAGGAGCTTTACTGAATATTAAAGCCGCTTATGTTTTTAAAATGCCCGTTCATTTTTATTTTTTCTTTTAGTGTTTCCATTTCAGCAACCACCGGAATTACTTTTGCCAAATGACGTTTTAAATATTCCTGGCGATGCAGTTCATCGGTTAAAGAAAGAAATTCATATTCTTCTTTTAAAGTAAGTCCAGCATGATGTGCCACATCGTAGCTGCTTAGCTCATCCTCTGTTTTATGAAATGGTTTATTTACTTTAAGTAGCTTATGCAATTCTTTTATCGCTGCAATTACCTTTGTCATTAATGCTTTTCTTCCATGTTCATTGTTGGAAAGATAACTTACAATAGCTCCGCTATAGAGCTTATCAGGCACTTCATTTATAATTTCTAAAACTCTGAAAACCTTTTGGCCTTTGGTTTTTATATCCATTTCGCCGGTGTCATACGTTTTTGAAATTTCTACAATATCTAACAGTGTTCCAAATTCATTTACTTTATTATTAATCACCACAGGCATACCGAAAGGTTTTTTTTGAGAAAAACATTCTGTGATTAATTGTTTATATTTTGGTTCAAAAATGTGCAGGTTCAGGTCTTCGCCGGGATATACAACAATTGATAAAGGAAATATAGGAACGAAGTTGGTCATCACAATAATTTTGAAAATGCAAATTTACGAAGGCATTGATTAATTGAAAAGCAAAACATCTTTTACAAAAATCTATACTGATTTTTTAATCTTTACATTTGAAATAAATAACAAAAAAAATTTTGGAAAGTTTCAAAGCTTTCCAAAAGTTGCAGGAACGCCATTTTATTTAATTAAAATTTGCAATGATTCTAATTCATAAGCGTGTATGAAAATTTCTTTAATTATTTCTTTTTATAAAAGGATTGACTTTCTTGAATTGATATTAATGTCTGTTGCGAGGCAGCAATACAAAAATTTTGAAGTAATTATTGCCGAAGATGATAACAATCCTGAAACAAAAATTTTTTTAAAAAGCCTGGCGCCAAATCTTCCATTTAAAATTTTGCATGTATATCAGCAAAAAGACATAGGCTTTAGAAAAAATGAAATGCTGAACAAAGCGATATGTGTATCCAACGGAGCATTTATTATAATAATTGATGGCGATTGCATATTGCACAGAGCATTTTTTAAAGAATATGCCACATCAATTGAAGACAAAACCATTCTTTTTGGAAGGCGTGCATTGTTAAGCGAAAAAATTACAAAGGAAATATTACGTTCTAAAAAATCATCAGCATTAAATATATTCAATCTGATATTAAAAGGATCTTCACGTGTTGAGGATGTACTCTATCTTCCCAATGTTCCAAAATTTTTAAAAAAGAAAAGAAATAAAGGAGTGCAGGGAAGTAATATGGGCTTTTTAAAAAAAGATATTATCGCTATTAATGGCTTCGATGAAGATTTTGTAAAAGCTACTGCGGGCGAAGATGATGATATAGAATGGAGATTCAGAGCGGCGGGATATCAATTTAAATCCATGAAACGAAAAGCACTCCAATACCATTTATATCATCCACTCAATTATTCAAAAGCAGATAGCGAATACAACATTGATGTAATAAACAGAAAAAGAAAAGCAGGCCTGGTTTTTTGTTTAAATGGAATTAATAAATACAATCAAAAAATGATTACAGAATTTATCAAGTATTAATTTTATTTAAAAGCATTTATCTTAATAAATATCATGAACAAAAAGAAAATGTTGCAGATGAATTTTGCCAAAGACTGGCGGGGAGGCGAACGGCAAACCTTATATAACATGATGGGGTTTCGTAATGCGGGATATGATGTTTCTTTATTGTGCAGAAAAAATTGTCAGCTCGAAATAAAATCAAAAGCAGAAGGATTTAAAACATTTGCATTTAAAAATATTTTTGGCGCAATTTTTTTCTTCATTTTTAAATGCCGGAAATATTTTGTATTGCATGCACAGTCATCGCACATTTTAACCTATGCTGTTTTTACTAAAGTTTTTCATGGAGCTAAAATTATTTTTACCCGGCGCATTGATAATGCGCCCTCGGGAAAAATTACCAAATGGAAATATTTGCAAGCCGATAAAATAATAGTGATTAGTGAAGCAGTAAAAGATGTAATAGAAAAATTTGTAAATGAAAAAGTGATTGTAATTTCTGATATAGGCATTGAAAAAAAATTAAATGAAATACACGCCAAAAAATTATTAGAAAATAAAAAAATCAACCCGGAAACTTTTATTATAGCAACTACGGCTGCACTTACAAAAGATAAAGCACCAGCAGTAATGCTGGAGGCTATTCATATACTTGCGTCAAAAATAAAAAATTTTGTGTTTTTGCATTTTGGAAATGGCCCGCTCGAATTGGAAATAGCGGAACTTATAAAAAAATATAAACTGAATGATGTGTATTATCTCATGGGTTTTACAGAAAATGTAGAAGATATTTTTTCAATCATAAATATTTTTACAATGAGTTCAGAAATGGAGGGGCTTGGAAGCAGCGTATTGGATGCGTTTCTTTATCATGTTCCTGTTGTATCTACCGATGCAGGCGGATTGCCCGAATTATTAAAAGACGAAAGAGGAATATTATGTAAAAAAAATTCTCCGGAATCATTAGCCGCAGGCATTATAGAAATATTTACAAATGCTGCGCTGCAAAATAAAATTACAACCAATGCTTTCACTTATGTGAAGCAATTTCATAGCTTACAATATATAACTCATCAATATATTGAAGTATTAAATTCTTTATAAAAATATTTATTTTAATATTTTTTAAAACTGCAGAAATGATGAAAATTAATTCATACTTAAAAAAAATTTCAGCATGTGATTTTAAAACACTTTCACGCACCATTTCTTTAATCGAAAATGAAGCCGAGGGTTATGAAAATATATTAATGCAGTTGCCTTCTTCTTCAGCAAAAATTATTGGCATCACGGGCGCTCCCGGCTCTGGCAAAAGTTCTTTAACCGATGCATTGATTGGTGAAATGATCAACGATAAAAAAAAAGTGGGCGTGCTTTGCATAGATCCTTCTTCGCCATTCAATAAAGGCGCATTGCTGGGTGATAGAATACGAATGAGCGAATGGTACAATCATCCAAATGTTTTTATTCGTTCTCTTGCCAACAAAGGCTCGCTTGGGGGTTTGCATCCAAAAATAATTGAGATCGCTGATGTAATGAAAGCTGCAGCTTTCGATTATATAATTATTGAAACAGTTGGCGTGGGCCAAAGTGAAGTGGATATTGCAGCGCTTGCTGATATTACCATTGTGGTATTAATTCCCGAGGGAGGCGATACCATTCAAACAATGAAAGCCGGCTTAATGGAAGTGGGCGATATTTTTATAATTAATAAATACGACCGGCCTGATGCAGAAAATTTTTATAATAATTTAAAGCAAATGATGGCGCCCGCTTTTCATCGTTCACAAAAACAAATTCCAGTTTTAAAAACAATTGCTACACAAAAAGAAGGAATTGATAAATTGTATAAATTAATTGTGGAATGGAATGTTACAAACGAAAAAAATAAAATAGAATTAATGACAGAAAAAATTTGGGCAATCATTCAAAATAAAAAAATGAAAGCAATTGATAAAGAAGAATTGAAAAAAGAATTATCGAAAGAGATATTGAAAAAAAAATTCAATATGTACCGGTTTGCACAAAAATATTTTAAACCGAACTTACTTGATAAATAATTTTAAAAAAGCAAAAATCGCTCCCAATTGTGTGACCCAAAAAACAAATGCCCACAGTATCAATCTACTTTCAGTTTTAGCAATTCCTGTTTCTAATTGAGCTAGTTTTATCTCAATCGCAGCAATATCATTTTTAGTTGCAAGAATATCTTTTTTATTTTCAAAAGTTTCGTCAATCTTATCTTTAATTAAAGAAACAAATTGCTCTGCTTCTTTTTCGCCGAATTTTACTTTCAGCAAATTGAATAATTGAATGTCTGATATATTAAGCGTTTGAGCCATAAATCAAAGATAATAAAATTCATTTCTTTTCAAATATTACAAAGAGTAATGTTAGAAAAAAATAAAAAAAATTTTAATGATTATTTTTCCACCATTTGTATCCTATAAAACCAATGGCAATGTAAGGAACCATCATTAAATAAATAATACCTGAATTAAAACCTTGTGCAGGCTTAGTTCCCATTTGCTGTACGGATTTGGCACAGATGGAACATTGTGCAATACCTGAATTTGTAAATAAAATTGCAAGAAAAAAAGTAGCAATTATGATGATAAAAATTTTCTTCATCGTTGTTACAAAGTTACTATGAAATTAAAATTGTTTTTGAAAAATAATATTATCCAACCTGCTCTACCTGTAACGCTTTTTGATTCTTCTTTCTTTCGTCTTCATTCAAAATTACTTTACGCATACGAATAAATTTCGGTGTTACTTCAATGCATTCATCCTGCTGAATATATTCCATGCATTCTTCAAGCGTCATTAAAATTTTCGGTGCAATGCGCGAAGCATCATCACTGCCGCTCGCCCGATGATTGGTTAATTTTTTTGGTTCAGTTGCATTGACAACTAAATCGCCTGGCTTGATGTGCTCGGCAATAATTTGCCCGGCATACACTTCTTCTCCGGGATCAACAAAAAATCTTCCACGATCCTGCAATTTATCAATGGAATAACCGGTTGTTCTTTCCTGGTTTTTTGAAATTAGAACGCCGTTATTTCTACCCTGAATAAAACCTTTCCAGGGTTTATATTCCAAAAAACGATGTGCCATTACTGCTTCTCCCGCAGTGCTGGTGAGCATGCTGGAACGCAGGCCTATCAATCCTCTTGAAGGAATTTCGAATTCAAGGTGTTGCATTTCGCCTTTGTTTTCCATTATCAGCAATTCACCTTTGCGCTGTGTTACCAGGTCTATTACGCGGCCACTGTATTCTGTTGGCACATCTACCACAAGATTTTCATAAGGTTCGCATTTTTTACCATCAATTATTTTTGTAATTACCTGAGGCTGGCCTACGGTAATTTCATAACCTTCGCGACGCATGGTTTCTACCAATATGGAAAGATGCAAAATGCCACGACCATACACCATAAAACTATCGGCGCTATCGGTAACGCCTACACGAAGAGCAAGATTTTTTTCCAACTCTTTTTCTAGGCGATCTTTTAAATGACGTGACGTTACAAATTTTCCATCTCTTCCATAAAACGGAGAATTATTAATGCTGAATTGCATATTCATTGTTGGCTCATCAATGCTTATCACCGGCAATGCTTCGGGATTTTCAAAATCGGCAAGCGTTTCACCAATATTGAAATCTTCAATGCCAACCACTGCGCAAATATCTCCTGCAGCCACTTCGCTCACTTTCTTTTTACCTAATCCTTCAAAAACATATAATTCTTTTACCCGGCTTTTTTGAATGCTTCCATCCAATTTCATTAATGATACAGGCTGATTTTCTTTTATAATTCCTCTGGCAACTTTACCCACTGCAATTCTTCCGAGAAATGAAGAATAATCGAGCGAAGTAATTTGCATTTGTAAATTTCCTTCGGGCGTTGCAGGCGCTGGAACTTTTTCAAGAATAATATCAAGTAACGGATAAATATTATCCGTTGGCTCAAGTGTTGTATTCATCCAGCCTTGCTTGCTCGATCCATAAATGGTTGGGAAATCCAATTGTTCTTCAGTTGCATCGAGGTTAAAAAATAATTCAAACACTGCATCGTGCACTTCATCAGGCCGGCAATTAGGTTTATCTACTTTATTAATAACAACAATAGGATGTAGCTTTAATTGTAAAGCTTTTTGCAAAACAAAACGTGTTTGCGGCATCGGTCCTTCAAAAGCATCCACCAATAAAAGAACGCCATCCGCCATTTTTAAAACACGTTCCACTTCGCCGCCAAAATCGCTGTGGCCGGGCGTATCAATCACATTTATTTTTACGCCTTTATAAGTTACAGAAACATTTTTGCTGAAAATAGTAATGCCGCGTTCTCTTTCAAGATCGTTGCTGTCCATAATTAATTCACCTGTTTCCTGGTTGTCGCGAAAAATATGCGTGCTGTGTAAAATTTTATCAACTAAAGTTGTTTTACCATGATCGACATGCGCTATTATCGCTATATTTCTTATATCCATAATTTTATTTTGCCTAAAAAAATTAAAATATTTTTTTAAAATTTTTTAAGTGTGCAAAGGTACGTTAATTAAGTTTCTCAGCAAGCGTTAATGTGATGCTTTTGAAATTTGTGCAAGTATTTTTTAAAAATTATCTGGCTAAAAAATATAATTAAAAATTGTAAGTATTTTTATTTACCAAACAAATGATGTAACAAATAAATTTTTTATTTAAACATTTTCTTTTTTATGATTATTCCTGTTGAAGAATGCCATAAATATGCCAAAGACAAGAAATGCAAAACCGGTATAAAAATTTAATTGATATGCAAGCGCCGGAGAAAGTAAAGCGCCGATGAGAAGAATTAAAGAAATAATTATAAAAAAAATTCCAATTACAAAGCCAAGGTCATTTAATTTTTTATACATGGTGTTTTTATTTAAAAGAAAATGATGTTTAAGATGATGGTAATTATCACTAAAATAATTCCTAAAGGCGCCACTCTCAAATACCATTTATCCTGGTGGTACGTAGGTTTTTCGGTTAATGAATAAACAAGTCCTTTCAATTCTACCTCTGGCTTGGGTTTGGTGCAGAGGCTTACAATAATTGTAGTACAAAAATTTACAATCCACGATATAGATGCCACCATGAATGCCTGACCCATCCCGCTTTTTATTTCATACAAATCAAATATCCATCCGCCTTTACCTTCTGCAACTGTAAGCCCATGCGTAAGCGCCGCCGCTAATGTGCCTGCGATCAATCCCCAGAAAGCGCCATGCCCGGTGGTTCGTTTCCAAAACATTCCTAATAAAAAAGTAGCAAACAAAGGGCCGTTCACAAAACTAAAAACCAATTGAAGAAAATCATTAATATTATTAAAGCTCTTGGCAACATAAGCCGTTGCAATAGAAAAAAGAATTCCTGCAACGGTAATCATTTTTCCTACAATAAGATAATGCCTGTCTGATTTATGTTTTACAAAATAAGCCTGATAAATATCGTAGGTAAATACTGAATTAAACGCCGTTACGTTGCCCGCCATTCCGCTCATGAAAGAAGCGATCAAAGCTGTGATACCCACGCCCAGCAAGCCTGTGGGATAATAATGGGCAATGAGTGCCGGAAGAGTCATTGTATAATCCAATCCACCTTTTCCATCAGAAGGAATGCTAAATCCTTTTGATGCCAATGCAGGCTGCATCAAAGTGATGGCAATAACGCCGGGCAATACTACAATAAGCGGCATTAGCATTTTAGGTATGGCGGCAATAAGCGGAGTGCGTTGCGCTGCATTCATATTTTTTGCCATCATAGCTCTTTGCACTACCAAAAAATCGGTACACCAATATCCAAAAGATAATACGAAACCCAATCCAAAAATTAATGACATAAAATTTATTCCCATCGGATTAGCGTTTGCGTTTCCCATATATTTCCATACGTGGGTCATTTGTGGTTGCAACAATGTTTTAATATTTGACCATCCGCCGGCATCGTGCAATGCTACAATCATCAGCGGAGAAAGCCCGAGCACAATTAAAAAAAACTGAAGCACTTCATTATAAACGGCGCTGGTTAATCCACCCAAAAAAGTATAGATCATTACAATGCTTGCCGCCATCCAAATTGAAAAACCAAAGTCCCATTTCAAAATCACTTCAAGAAGTTTGGCCAATGCATATAATGAAATGCCTGATGAAAAAACTGTCATCACTGCAAATGAAATAGCATTTAAGCCTCTTGTTTTTTCATCGAAGCGAAGCGATAAATATTCAGGAACACTTCGGGCACGGCTGCCATAGTAAAAGGGCATCATAAATATGCCCAGAAAAACCATTGCAAAGATGGCGCCCATCCAATAAAAGTTAACCGTCATTATTCCATATTTAGCTCCGGATGCAATCATACCGAGTACTTCCTGAGCGCCAAGGTTTGCAGAGATAAATGCGAGGCTGGTAATCCACAAAGCAATATTTCTTCCGCTGGTTAAAAAATCGTTGCTGGTTTTAATTCTTTTTTTTATGATAAACCCAACACCAATCACAAAAAGAAAATAAACAGAAATTACAAGATAATCTGCAATGTGAAGATTCATTAAATAGAATTTATTAAAATGGAAATTTATCACTTATTACTGTACAATCATCATTCGTGGTAAATTTATTTTTTTTAATAAATAAATTATGAATGAAAGACGACTTATTTTAAAAAGTAATAAGACAAGAAATTCAATCGAAGGAAAACGATAAAAGATTTTTTATAAAAAAAAGAGCAACAGCAAAAATCTTTATTCAAAAAAAAGAGAGGGCACTTTATAATAAATAGATGTAATTTTTTAAAAAAAAATTACATCTTACAAGCAGCTTAGTGAATAATGTTTTGAGTCATCGGGCAGCCTGTTCTGCGAGAACTGCTGCAGGAAGTAAAAGCTGTAATTATAAAACCAGCCAAAGCCAAAACAATAATAATTTTTTTCATAATAATATTTTAGGTTACAATTTTATTTTGCATCATTTTGCAAATTTAAATCTAACTTTTTAAGTTATTATTCCAAAAACGAATTATATTTCATTCTATTGTTAAATTGATCAAAAAATATTTCTTTAATCATGCGTATTCATTTTATAGCCATTGGCGGAAGTGTAATGCACCAGCTTGCCATTGCGCTAAAACATAAAGGCTACCAGGTTTCGGGAAGCGATGATGAAATCTTTGAGCCTGCTTTATCCAATCTTAAAGAAGAAGGCATTGTGCCATCGTCTTTTGGCTGGTATCCCGAAAAAATAACTTACGATATTGATGCAGTAATATTAGGAATGCATGCAAAAAATGATAATCCCGAATTAATAAAAGCAAAAGAAATCGGCTTAAAAATATTTTCATTTCCAGAATATATTTATAAAGAAAGCGCACATAAAAAAAGAGTGGCGATTGGCGGCAGCCACGGCAAAACCACCACCACGGCCATGATTATGCATGTGCTCAAATATGCCAATATTGATTTTGATTACCTTGTTGGGGCAAGGTTAGCCGGCTTTAAGCAAAGTGTGCAAATTACCAATGCGCCAATAATCATTTGCGAAGCAGATGAATATCCTGCAAGCGCTATAGAAAAGCAGCCGAAATTTCATTTTCTTTTTCCACACATTGCAGTAATAACTGGCATTGCGTGGGATCATATCAATGTGTTTCCTACATTCGATTTTTATTTGCAGCAATTTGTAATTTTTATAAATAAAATTGAAAAGAATGGTATTTTAATTTATAATGAGAACGATGAAGTTTTAAAAAAAATGATTAATGAAAATAAAAGAAAAGATATAAAATATATATCTTATCATCTTCCTGTTTACTTTATTGAAGATGGTAATACCGAAGTGATGATTGGAAAAGAAAAAACAGCACTAAAAATTTTTGGAAACCATAATCTTTTAAATTTGCAGGCAGCTTACCATGCTTGCAAAAAACTGGGTGTGAAAGATACAACTTTTGCAAAAGCAATAGCCACTTTTACAGGCGCAGCAAAAAGACTGGAGATACTTGTTCAAAATAAAGAGTATAATATTTATCGCGATTTTGCACATGCGCCCAGCAAAGTAACAGCAAGCATCAATGCAGTGAAGCAACAATTCCCTCAACGAAAACTGGTAGCCATATTGGAATTACATACCTTCAGCAGCCTTAATGAAAAATTTATGAATGAATATGCCGGAGCTATGGATAATACTGATGAAGCAATTGTTTTTTACAGCAAACATGCGCTGGAACTGAAACGTATGCCGCCGCTACATCCCGAAATTATTACGGAAGGATTTAAAAAACAAAATCTTGAAGTAATTACTATAAAAGATGATCTCGAAAAAAAATTAAAAACGATAAACACGCACCACACTAATTTTCTTTTTATGAGCAGCGGAAATTATGAAGGAATGGATATTTTGAAAACGATAGGTGTGAGGTATGAAGTATGAGATACTGAAACCTGAAACCTAAAACAAAAAATCTAAAAATCTAAAAATCTAAAAGTAATAATGACTTTACAACTCAAGCGCCCATTGGTTTTTATTGACCTCGAAACAACAGGTACAAACCTTTCAACAGACAGAATTGTAGAAGTGGCTATTTTAAAAATATTTCCTGATGGCGCTAATGCTATTAAACAAAAACTTCTTAATCCTCAAATTCCAATTCCGAAAAGCAGCAGCGATATACATGGCATTACCGATGATAAAATAAAAGATGCACCTACCTTTAAACAAGTGGCTAATGAACTAAAACAATTTATTGATGATGCAGATTTTTCAGGATATAATTCAAACCGATTTGATGTGCCCATGCTAATGGAAGAATTTTTAAGAGCGGGTCTTGAAATAGAGATGACCAACAGAAGAATGCTGGATGTACAACACATTTTTCATTTAATGGAAAAAAGAACTTTAGGCGCAGCCTATAAATTTTATTGCGAAAAAGAATTGAATAATGCTCACTCTGCCGAAGCAGATGCTACCGCAACGTGGGAAATACTGGAGGCACAGCTTTTGCGCTATCAGCATTTGGGAAATTCATTAGACACCATTTTGCAATTCACCGGCGAAGAAAAATATGTGGATTTCGCAAAGAGATTTATTATGGATAATGATGTAGAAGTATTTAACTTTGGAAAACACAAAGGCCGTCCTGTTACCGAAGTTTTAAAAGCCGAGCCTCAATATTATGATTGGATGATGAAGGGCGATTTCCCGTTGCATACCAAACAAAAGCTTACCGAAATATTGAACCGTACCCTACTTAAAAAATAACCGCTAAACTATTTTATAAATTTTTTTTTAAAGATTAATTGTAATTTCATTTAAAAATACACACTCTTTTTTTTTGGAAAAACTTCTTATTATACCAACCTATAATGAAAGAGAAAATGTTGCCTCTGTAATTGAAACAGTATTTTCACTTCAGCAAGGTTTTCATGTGCTTATTATTGACGACAGCTCTCCCGATGGTACAGCATCCATTGTAAGAAATCTTTTTTCAAAATATGAAGGCATGTTGTTTCTTGAAGAGCGCAATGGCAAACACGGGCTGGGCACCGCTTACATCATGGGTTTCAGGTGGGCACTTGCTAAAGAATATAAATATATTTTTGAAATGGATTGCGATTTCTCTCATAATCCCGATGACCTTGATAAATTATATAAAGCCTGCAAATTTAATGGAGCCGATATGGCAATAGGTTCGCGCTATGTAAAAGGAGGCAAAATAGAAAACTGGCCATCCGTACGAGTGAACTTATCGAAAGGCGCTTCGGTATATACCCGCTTTATTACATTGATGCCCATAAAAGATCCTACTGCCGGTTTTGTATGTTATAAAAATAGTGTGCTCGAAGCAATCAATTTAGATGAGATCAGCTTTGTTGGATATGCTTTCCAGATTGAAATGAAATTTGCCGCATGGAAACTTGGGTTTAAAATAAAAGAAGTTCCCATTACTTTTATTGACAGAAAATACGGCATTTCTAAAATGAACAAGGGCATTGTGAAAGAAGGAATTTTCGGGGTGCTGAAATTGAAATGGATGAGCATGTTTAAAAATTACAGAAATCGTGTAAAAAATACTAACGATACTACTTCGTATCAGACACATAAAGTATTAGTAGAGGATAAATGATCTTTTTTTAAAATTATTTTTTTTAAAGCAACCCTTCATCAGCAAAACTAAAATATCCTTCCTCGCTTACGATAAGATGATCCATAATTTTTATATCTAAATGCCTGGCTGCTTCCTTTATTTTAGCGGTTAATTCTTCATCTTGCTTACTAGGTTTTAAATTGCCCGAAGGATGATTGTGGCATAATACAAGCGAAGTGGCCTGCACTTCCAATGCTTTTTTTAAAATAATTCTCGGGTCGGCAACAGTGCCGGTAATACCTCCGGTGCTTATGATGCTGTAATCATTAACTTTATTTGCTTTGTTTAAATACACCACGGCAAAAACTTCATAAGCATAATCTTTCAGTTTTGTTTTTAAAAATTCAGCAGCCTCATAGCTCGATGGTACAAAAGGTTTATTTAAAAAAGAAGATGCATGTCTCCTGCGCCCCAGTTCCAATGCTGCCGCCAGTGTGATGGCTTTTGCTTCGCCTATTCCTTTTATTTTCATTAAATCTTTTATGGTAAGTTTTCCGAGTTCATTCAAATTATTTTTTCCAAGCTCCAATACATCTTTGGCAAGCGATACAGCGCTTTTATTTTTACTTCCTGTATTTATTAAAATGGCCAGCAGTTCCGAATCACTTAAGCTTTCTTTTCCTTTCAGTAATAATTTTTCTCTTGGCCTGTCGTCAACTGCCCAGTTTTTTATTGAAGTGGAAGATTGGTGAGAACTTTCCATAAATTTTGAATTTAACAACCAATATAAATTATAATTTCGCTGCATCAAATTTCTTTCATCAATTTTTTTAAGATGCATCCTAATGTAAAAATTTTTTCTGGTACCGGTTCACAATATCTGGCAAAACAAATTGCCATAAAATTTGGAGAACCGCTTGGCAAAATAAATATTCAAAAATTCAGCGATGGAGAAATTGGAGTAGAATTTCAGGAAAGCATCAGGGGACAATTTGTTTTTTTAGTGCAAAGCACTTTTTCTCCTACCGATAATTTAATGGAATTACTTTTAATGATTGATGCCGCTAAGCGTGCTTCAGCATACAAAGTAATTGCTGTAATTCCTTATTATGGCTATGCACGCCAAGACAGGAAAGATAAACCACGTGTTGCTATCGGCTCCAAATTAGTAGCCAATATGCTTACTGCTGCCGGTGCCGATAGAGTGATAACGATGGACCTTCATGCTCCGCAAATACAAGGCTATTTTGATATTCCGGTTGATCATTTAGATTCATCGGCAATTTTTATTCCTTACATTGAAAATCTTGATCTCGAAAATTTAGTTTTTGCTGCACCCGATGTAGGCAGCGCCAATCGCATTCGCGAAATTGCGAGTTACTTTGAAGTGGATATGGTTATTTGTGATAAGCATCGCAAGCGCGCCAATGAAATTGCAAGCATGGTAGTTATTGGCGATGTTACCGATCGCGATATTATTTTGATAGATGACATTTGTGACACCGGCGGCACACTGGCAAAGGCTGCAGGACTGCTTAAAGAAAAGGGTGCAAAAAGTGTAAGAGCATTTTGTACTCACCCCGTATTAAGCGGCAATGCTTATGAAAATATTGAAAACAGTGTGTTGGAAGAATTAGTTGTATGCGATACCATTCCGGTGAAACAAAGCATTAATAAATTAAAAGTAGTTTCTGTTGCAGAATTATTTGCCATCGCCATTCGCAATGCTTATGAAAATAAAAGTATCAATAGCCTTTTTCTACGAAGTAAAATGCTTAAAAAAAATAAAGTGAAAGCTTTTGAATAAGTAAAGTAGCAACAGACAATTGAGAATAGTAGTATTGATAGGATTTACAATTGTGTCTTGGACTTTAATTATTGACTTCTTTAATTTCTTTTTTTTCCCGTTCTGTAAGAAATCCCAAAAAAGATTCATATTCTTCCAAATTGATAACAGGGTGGAGAAATATGAAGAATGCTTTCATGCAAAGAAGCATAAGGACGGTAACCCGTTACGATAATACCTTTATCTGAATTACTTTTTATAATAAGCGTAGGAAACCGTTTTTATACTTTTGCATTGTATTTCGTTTATATCGCTGCGAAAAGTTTCTAATGCAGCGCCGTTATCCATATTGTCTTTAAATTTTTGCAGATTGAAATGGTAAATGGGATTATCTGCAAGGTTGGATACAATTGTAAAAAGTGTTTTTTGCAAGAAAATATTTTCGCCTCTTATCCATGCCCACAAATATTACAACGTGAAGATTAAAAAATGAAAATAATAGAAATGTATATGTTGAAATTATGCTACAATTTGCTTTTGAGATTTTTGTTCTGTGCAGTATTTTAAATCACAATAATTTAAGTACTCTGTTTACTATGCTTAAAAAAACTACACTTTATTTTTTAAGGATACCATTTCTTTTTGCATTGCTTCAATTTTTTCCAACAAATAATTAATGGTTTCAATGCCTTCAATATTTATATCAAGGTCGTAATGAAGCCGTATAAATTTTTCCAGCTTATTAATTTCTTCGGGATGAATATAAGATGAACTTTCAACTGATGTAATGCTTATCAGTCCAGAGTTTTGGAGCGAGCTGATAAATGAATATTCAATTTGATGATGCGTGCAAAAATCTTCAGCGGGTATTAATTCTTCCTGTTCCATTGTAAATTTTTTATTTTATAATTTCGATAGTTCAGTAAATAATTCTTTTTGTTTTTCAGTTAAATGAGTGGGCAGCTTTACATTCCATGTAATATATAAATCGCCATGTTCTCCTTCTTTTTTATAAACGGGAAAACCTTTTCCTTTCAATCTTATCTTCGTTCCGTTTTGTGTGCCGGTATTTACTTTTAATTTTATTTTTCCATCCATTGTATCAATTGTTTTTTCTCCGCCAAGCAACGCTGTGTACAGATCAATATCTTCTGTTTTATAAAGATCATCACGGTCACGCCTATACGCAGTTTCGTTATTAATAACAAATGTTATTAAAAGATCGCCCGCCGGCCCGCCATTAGCTCCGGGGCTTCCATAACCTTTCAATCGAATTACCTGGCCGTTTTCTACTCCTGCAGGGATGGTAATTCTTACATTTTTTCCATTGATGGTAAGGGTTTGCTTATGTGTTTTAAAAGCATCTGTTAATGATAAATGAAGCTCGGCCCTGTAATCCTGTCCGCGATATCTTGTCTGGCTTCTTCTTCCGCCGCTGCTTCCTGCGCCGCCAAATAATGATTCAAAAAAATCGGAGAATGCAGATTCATCATCAGATGAATAAGTATATTTCCCGAAATCTTCTTCCCCAAAACCTGCGCCCCCAAAGCCTCGTGAGCCTTGTTGTTGTTTTGCCTGTTCATATTGATCGGCGTGTTTCCAATTTTCGCCGTATTGATCATACTTTTTTCTTTTTTCAGGATCACTTAAAACTTCATTGGCTTCATTTATCTGCTGAAATTTTTTATGCGCATCTTTATCATTAGGATTTAAATCCGGATGAAGCTTTCTTGCCAGTTTGCGATACGCCTTTTTTATTTCATCTGTTGATGCATTTTTTTCAATGCCAAGTGTTTTATAATAATCAACGAAATCCATTTTTATTTTTCTTTAAAAATTGTTTTAATAAAATTAAGCGATAAAAAATAAACATGCATTTCAAATTGTTACTACTGAAATATTTTTATTGGCTAAAGCCCACCAACCTTTTCTTATTGTCACGCATTTAAAGGCGTGGCAATAAATTGCATAATAATCTGGCTTTAGCCCAAAGTGGGAATTTGAAATTCTTCTTTTATAGCTATCCGATTTTTAAGAGAAGTTTTTATACTTTTATTATTATGAAAAATAATAACCTGCGAAAAAAAGCATTGATATCAACCCTGCTTTTTTTAATAATTTGTTTTATTCTTGAAATTATATCGGCTAAAAGCGGCGTCAATAAATGGTTTGGGCTTAATGATGCGCTTACATTGCCGGCGATTGTAATTAAATCTGTTATTGCCGGAAGCATTTATTATTTTTTGATTTTTTATTTTATGAAAAGAAAATTGAGAAAGCAAACGGAATAATTTAAGTTCGTTTTTTCATTTGAACATTATAAAAATTAATTGACATGAAAAAATTTTCTACCCTGCTTTTATTTATTTCATCCTGCACCATTGCGCCACGCGTAACGGTTTCAAATGTTGGCAATAACACTGCCGGAAATATTGTAACCGATGGAAAATTGTATGCTACGGCTTACCAGCAAAACGCGGCTGAATATCGGGCGCTTTGTTACCAGGCTTATAACATCGCACGGTTACGCATAGACGAAAATATCACGGAGCCTTCGCAAAAACCAAAAGCCATTGTAACTGATATTGATGAAACGATTTTAAATAACAGTGCTTATGAAGCGCATCAAACATTGCAGGGAAAAGATTATGAATCCGATTCGTGGTACGAATGGTCGTCAAAAGTGGCAGCAGACACGGTTCCCGGCAGTCTTAATTTTTTAAAATATGCCTCATCAAAAGGAATTGAAATTTTTTATATTACCAACCGCAGCAAAAGTGAAAATAATTTCACGCTGAAAAATCTTCAAAAATTTAATTTTCCTAATGCTGATAGCGCCCATTTATTTCCCGTTCAAAATACTTCTTCAAAAGAAATGCGCAGACAAACGATTGCTGCAACACATTCTATCGTAATGTTACTTGGCGATAATCTTGGCGATTTCAGTTCGCTGTTCGATAAAAAAACTTCGTATCAGCGCAATCAAAATGTAAATGCAGTTGCGGACGAATTTGGCAAACGTTTTATTGCATTACCCAATCCGGTATATGGCGATTGGGAAGCGTCTTTATATAATTATAATTATTCGCTTTCTGCTGCGCAAAAAGATTCTGTGATTAAAGCGTCGCTGCACAGTTATTAAAATTTTACAAATCGGAGATCCATTTTTTGGCGTCAGCCATTTCTTCCATTTTAAATCCTTTGGTGGGGCACGGAATAAAAATTCCGAAAGTGTCAGTAAATTTTTTGATGCTGTCTTTTTCAGTAACGATAGCAAGTTTTTTCCATTTCGAAAAATGTCTCAGCCCTAAAAGTCCATCCTGAAACCATGCGCCAAGCGTATAATTTTTTAAAGGCGTATTCAGCACGAGCATGTAATTAACCTTGCCAAATGCAGTAATCACACTTTTTACCAAAGGGTTTATCACTTTGTGATAATCATCGCTTGTAACGGGGCCGGTTGCACGAAAAGCTGCAACATGCGCCGGCAATCCCTGTATCACTTCAATCATAAAAATTAATTTAATGCGATAAAAAAATGATCCTTTACAAAGTTATAGAAGTAATGTGGCTATAAAAAAAATTTATGCCGGGCCTAAACAAAATATTGCAATACATCTCGAACATTTTTATGACTAACGGTAACGCATAAACGCAATTTTAATTTTTAAAATCTCTAAGAAGCTGCCTAAACATGATTTTCAGAATTTCTTACAATTGGAAAATGGCCGGTGGGGACACCGGCCACGGCACTGAGAATTATAATAATAATTGTTTCATGGAACGCGAAGAACGCTAAGGTGTCGCAAAGATCGCTGAGAAACGTTTATATTAAATATAATGCCTTAGTTTTCTTTGCGTTTTCTTCGTTCACTTTGCGATATAATTTTTCTTACAAATTTTATAAACTCATCTCTTACTTGCACTTTTACTTCAATGCTTCATATAACACCTCCACAGGATGCAATGCTTTTTTCGTAGTTCCGTCTTTTATCTGATGCCGGCAACTGGTACCGGGCGCTGCGATAATTACATCATCACCGGCCTTGCGAACCGCAGGAAATAAAACCAACTCTCCAATCTTCATTGATAAATCATAATGTTCTTTTTCATAACCAAATGAGCCAGCCATGCCACAACAGCCCGATGGAATTACTTCTACCGAATAATTTTCAGGAAATGAAAGCATCTTCACCGATGGCGTTACAGACGATAAGGCTTTTTGCTGGCAATGTCCATGCAATTTTATAATCTTTTTTTCTTTGGTAAATACATCTGCGTTAATGTTTCCGTTATCAATTTCTTTGGCGATAAATTCATCAATTGTAAAAACATTTTTGGCAAGCTCCTTTGCGGCATTATAATTTTCATCGCTGGCAAGGTCAATGTATTCATCTCGGAAAGTAAGGATGGCGCTGGGTTCTATGCCTATCATGGGCGTCTCTTCATTTATAATTTTATGCAGCAATGAAATATTTTTATTGATAATTTTTTTTGCATCTCTTATCAATCCTTTGGAAAGCCAGGCTCTTCCACTTTCTTCATGCTGCGGAATAATAACTTCATATCCTAATTTTTCCAAAAGTAAAATTGCTTTTATTCCAATTTCGGTATCATTATAATTGGTAAATTCATCACAGAAAAAATAGACCCTACGCATTACCGTTAGTTTGGATGTATAAAAATCTTTCTTTCTTTTTTCATACCATTTTCTCAAACTTGTTTTATGCAGCTTTGGCATAGAACGCTTTACTGCAAAGCCTGATATTCGTTTTATAATTTTTCCTGTTACAGAATTTGTTACCATAAAATTATACATGCCCGGAGCAATAGCGCCTAATCTTGCACTCTTATTAAAATTAGCAATGAGCTTTGCACGAAATGGAATTCCATTGGCATCATAATAATGTTGCAAAAATTCTGCTTTTAATTTAGCAACATCAACATTGGAAGGGCATTCGGATTTACAACCTTTGCAACTCAAACATAAATCCATTACATCATAAATTTCTTTATGATCAAAACGATTTATCTTTTGCGAATTGGTAAGCAGCTCTCTTAAAATATTGGCTCTTGCACGGGTAGTATCTTTTTCATTTTTTGTTGCCATGTAGGATGGGCACATCGTTCCGCCGGATAAATGTGTTTTGCGGCATTCGCCTGTACCATTGCATTGCTCAGCATGTTGCAATATATTTTGTTTATAAAAACGAAAGATTGTTTTAAACTCCGGCGTTTGTTGCCCCGGCGTATATCGTAGCATGGTATCCATTGGCGGCGTATCTACAATTTTATTGGGATTAAAAATATTTTGCGGATCCCAGGTATATTTTATTTTTTTAAACAGTTCATAATTTTTTTCGCCTACCATTTGTTTAATAAATTCTCCGCGCAATCTTCCATCGCCATGCTCGCCGCTTAAAGAACCATTATATTTTTTTACCAACGTGGCCACTTCTTCCGCAATGGTTCTGAAAAGTTGATTGCCTTCTTTTGTTTTTAAATTAATGATCGGGCGAAGATGCAATTCTCCTGAACCTGCATGTGCATAATGCACCGCATGAAGATTATATTTTTTTAGTATCTCATTAAACTCTTCAATGTATGCCGGAAGATCATTTGTATCTACTGCGGTGTCTTCAATTACAGGAACTCCTTTTTCATCGCCGGGCATATTGCCCAGCAAGCCCAGCCCGGCTTTGCGAAGGCTCCATATTTTTTTTGAATCGTCTCCAAACAATAACGGGAAATGATAACCTAAGTTTGCTGCGCGCATTTCTGCTTCGCATTCTTTTGCAATTTCAATCAAACGGTCATGCGTATGCGCAGTTAATTCTACAATCAAAATTGCAACCGGATCGCCTTTTACAAAAAAACGGTTTTTACTTTGTTCAATATTGTCTTTGGTACATTCTAAAATATAATGATCAATCAATTCGCTGGCACGTGGTTTATATTTTAATGCAATAATATTGGCACGCAATGCATCATCAATAGAATTGAAATGAACGCAAAGCAAAGCGGTTTCTTTTGGCGGCAGCGGAACGATGTTTAATTTTATTTCTGTTATAAATGCTAAAGTTCCCTCAGAGCCTGCAATGAGCTTGCAAAAATTAAAGTCTTCGGCGCCCGCATTAAATGGCGCAGAGTTTAAAAGCACATCTATTGCATAACCTGTATTTCTTCTTTCAACTGTTTTTTTAGGAAATTCTTTTTTTATTTGTTGCTGGTTTTCATAATTGCTTAATAAGCTTCTTATTGTTTTATAAATATTCGCTTCAAGATTATCGCCTTCACATTTTTTATGAAACGCATCAATGCTCAATGCTTTAAATGTTGTTTCGCTTCCATCGCTGAGTAATGCATTCACCTCAAGCAAATGCTCACGAGTGCTGCGATATATAACCGAATTGGAACCGCACGAATTATTACCAACCATTCCTCCAATCATAGCGCGGTTAGCTGTGGAAGTTTCGGGACCAAAGAAAAAACCATGTGGTTTTAAATACATATTCAGTTCATCGCGTATAACGCCGGGCTGTACACGCACCCAATATTCGTCTTTATTTAATTCAATTATTTGTGTAAAATTTTTTGAAACATCTGCAACTATTCCATTGCCTACAACCTGCCCTGCAAGTGATGTTCCGGCAGTTCTCGGAATGATTGATGTGTGATTGGCTGCAGCAAAAGATATTAATTTTTTTATATCATTTTTTGATTTTGGAATAGCAACAGCCAAAGGCATTTCCTGGTAAGCAGATGCATCGGTTGCATACAAAAGCCGCATTGTATTATCAAAATACAATTCACCTTCTAATTGGCTGGATAATTCCCGGAGGTTTTCATTCATGAAATAATTTCTTTTTTGCGACGCAAAATTAAAACGTTTTAAACAGTGCAATGAATTTTATAATCAATTGTTATATTCTTATTCGTTGTTAATTGTTTTTCATTTGATGCCAAAAAAATGCAGCGGCAAAACCAACGATTGCATAAATGATGAGCTTGATAATTCTTTCTTTTGTTTTTGCAGTCATGATTCTGGTTTTATTCAAAAATGATATTTGTTTTTAAAATATTCAAGCTGCTTTATAGTTTTCCCGCGCAATATTATCATTGCATTTTTGTGCTGAACAATTACTCTTAAGTATTGGAATAAATTATTGAAATATTTATTCAGCACAGCTCTATCATGAGAAATGAACAAAAAACTTTTTATTTCACCGGCATCAGGCAAAGGATTTTTGGCAACATCGCTGTACAAGCTTGAATAAGCAATAAAATCAACTGCATCATTCAATGCATTTCTTAAGTTATCCTGCGATTGCTGATATAATGTTGATTGATAATTCTCAATTACATTAACCACTTTTTGAAAACTGATAATACTATCTGCATCTTCTTTTTTTAGCAGCCGGAAACCACCTGCGTTGGACAACTGGCTTAATGTTCGTCCGTTAGATTGAAACCCATTATTGGAAAGCGAATTTTTAATAATGTTTAATAAAGAAGCGGGCTGTTGATTTTTTAAAAGACTGTCGTAGCAGCCTCGCAGTATGTTAAGTGATGCTATTTTTTTTGTTTCAAAGTTGATAATATAATTCAGCCTTGTTGTGTCTGTTTTTAAATCTTCATAAAACGAAAGAGTATATTCTTTTGCCTGGCGATGCTCTGCAAAGCTTTCACGAATTTGTTCTGCAATAAAACCCATTGTTACTGCAAGAAAAATCATTAAGAATTCCAAAAAATATTCTTTGAAACCTTTCTTTGCCACGTGAGGATGATGATGCACTTCCATTGATATTTATGTTTCGGCGCTTCCTGGCACCTGTTTATTTTAGGTGATATTGTTTCTGCAGATAGATAATAAGAGAAGTTGCCATTTTAATGGCATGTTCCTTTTCAATCATATCGGTTTTAAAACTTCCTGCTGAGTTTCTTATAATATTGTACAGTCGCTCTTTTTCCACGTTGCTGTTCACAAAAAAGATCTCTTTGTTTTTCGGAATAATAGTAAGCGTCGAATCATCAAAGGTTGCCGCAGGTTTCGGGAGACGCATAATATTTTGCGCTGCATGCGCAAAATCAAAAAAACCCGTTTGAAAGTATTTAAGATTTGTCTTCAGTATATCCAACAACGAATAAGTATTATTGATCGAGTCAATAGCAGAGGAGTTACTGATGATATTAAATCCACCTGCTCTGAGTTGCATGATAGCGTTTTCCTGTTGGTTGAACCCCTCCGGCAATGAATAATACAGAAAAACATAGTGGAAGAACGTGTCCTGAACATTCGGATCCCCCAGCTTTTCG